>DRNB01000132.1 GCA_011375045.1 Aquifex aeolicus | reverse complement strand
GGTCGGCTCATAGATCTCGAGAAGGCTCTGGCAAAACCCACCCTGAGCGCGGGCTTTGTGATCGAGGACTCGGAGGAGGGCTACTACGGGCTCAGACTTTCCCTCTCCACAACCTTTCCTGTGTTTTACAGGCGTCAGGGGGAGATACTTCAGGGTATAGCTCGCAGGGAGGCACTGAGCAGGGAGCTGGAAGCGGAGCTGCTTCGCCTTCGGACAAAGCTCTCCTCCATAAAGGTGCGTATGGAAACCCTGAAGAAGGAGATAGAGCGGCTCGACGGAGAGATAATACCGCGGGCGAAGGAGGAGCTCGATCTCGCCATAAGGAGTTACAGACTCAGGGTGATAACCCTTCTCGAGCTCTCCGACGTGAGGAGGAGGTACTACGAACTCCTCGTGAGCAGGGCGGAGCTGCTTGGCAACCTTCACGGGATCTATGCGGAGTTCATAGAGATAGGAGGTTGGAGATGATGAGGATAGTTCTTCCCCTCCTGATGTCCTTTCTTCTGGTTTACGGAGGAGGTGAGCACGGACACGAGCATGAGCACGAACACGAGCACGGAGAGGTTCCCTTAGAGGAGATCCACCTCACCGAGGAGCAGATAAAGGATCTGGGCATAGAGCTTTACACGGTCAGGAAGGAGCCTGCGGGCAGGCTCATAAACATACCCGCCGAGGTTAAGGAGAATCCCCTGCTGAGTTATGCCGTCTTCAGCCCCGTGGAGGGGATCATCAGGAAGCTCTACGTGAAGGAAGGAGACTGGGTGGAGAAGGGAACGCCCGTAGCCGAGATCTACTCCCCCGAGCTTGCGGACCTTGTGGGTGAGCTGGAGATGGCGCGGGTGAGGATGGAAACAGCGAAGAAGATATACGAGAGGGATAAGGAGCTTTACGCCCAGAGGGTAATTCAGTACACGAGGTTCTACACCTCCATGGTGAACTACGAGCGGGCTGAGGGGGAGTTCAAAGCCCTCCGGGAGAGGCTCAAAAGCTACGGGGACGTAAAGGGTTACCATCTCATCCTCCGGTCTCCGGGAGAGGGTTACGTGGTATCTCAAAACGTGGTTCTGGGCGAGAGCGTGGGTCCTGACAGGGAGCTCTTCAGGATACACTTCCACAAAGTCCTGTGGGTTTACGGCTGGGCGGACGAGAGATCTGCCAGGGAGATAAAGGAGGGGATGCGGGCGGAGGTAACCCTCTCGGACAGCCTCCTCCCCTGCAGGATAGACTTCATAGGACACGAGGTGGATGAGAAAACCAGAAGGGTAAAGATCAGATGCGTAGCCCACAACAGAAAACACCTTCTCAAGCCGGGTATGTTTGTAACGCTGAAGGTCAGAACAGGTAAGGAAAAAGCCATCCTTGTTCCCAAAACGGCGGTTCAGGACATAGAGGGTAAGAAGATCCTCTTCGTGTGGAAGGAGGATCACTTCGAGCCGAGGGAGCTTCACATCCTCCGGGAGGTGAACGGTTACTACGTGGTGGAGGAAGGGGTCTCGGAGGGAGAAAGGGTAGCCATCAGCGGAACGGTCTTCCTCAAGACGAAGCTGGTAGGCGTTGAGGAAGCCGGGCACGCTCACTGAGGAGGTTCCAGTATGTTCAGAACTATTCTCAGGTTCAGACTTCTCGTCCTGCTCGCCCTGATAGGAACGATAGTCTACGGAGTTTACAGCTTCAGAAAGCTTCCCATAGATGCCTTTCCGGATCCCACACCTGTTCAGGTAAACATCTACACCTACGCCCCCGGGCTTTCGGCGGAGGAGGTGGAAACCCTCATCACCATACCCGTCGAGTCCGTTATGAACGGTCTCAAGGACGTGATCCTCGTCCGGAGCGCTTCCCTGCCGGCGATGTCCTACGTTTCCGTTTACTTCAAGGATGGAACCGACATCTACTTCGCCCGAAGGCTCGTTATGGAAAAGCTCCCCGATGCGAGGGAAAAGGTCCCCGAAGGTTTTACGCCCGTTATGGGACCCAACGCCACGGGTCTGGGGAACGCCCTGCTCTACGTTATCCACGACGAGAAGGGCAGGTACACAAACGCAGAGCTGAAGTCCATCTTCCAGCAGTGGGTAGCGAGACCCCTCATCATGAGCGTGGGGGGTGTGGAGGAGATCGTTCAGTTCGGTCCCGAGCTTGCCTACAGGATAGTTCCCGATCCCGACAGGCTGATAGCCTATCAGGTTACCCTCGAGGATCTTCTCGAAGCCCTCGAGGAGAACAACATCCTCGTTGGTGGAGGTTTCTATCAGTCCGCGGAGGGTGATCTCGTTGTCCGGGGTCTGGGAAGGGTTTACTCTCCGGAGGACATCCTCAGGATCCCCGTCAAGGTCGATGAGGAGAAGGGGGTAAGCGTCTATGTGAGGGACATAGCGCGTGTGGAGAAGGGAGAGCTTCCCAACAGGAGGGGAGCTTTCACCATGAACGGCCGGGAGGTTCAGGGGAACATAGTGGTTAAGCGGATCTTTGAAAACACCAAGGAGGTGGTGGACAAGGTAAAGAGAAAGCTCGAGGAGATTCAGAAGATCCTGCCCGAAGGTGTCAGGATAGAACACCTCTACGATCAGGCGTACCTCACCGAGAAGGCGGTTGCCACCATTCAGAAGGCTCTGCTCAGCGGTATGCTCCTCGTTGCCTTTGTAACCGCCTTTCTGATGGGTAACTTCAGGGCGTCCCTCATAGTTATATCCTCCCTTCCCCTGACCCTCCTGATAGCCTTCATCGTTATGAGGGAAACCGGAATGACCGGCAACCTGATGACTCTGGGAGGACTCGCCATAGGCATAGGGATGTTCGTCGACTCCTCGGTTGTCATCGTGGAGAACATATACAGACACCTCACCGAAAAGCGGGACGGACTGAAGTTCTCGGTTATCCTCGATTCGGTCAAGGAGGTCTGGAGACCTGTTCTCTTTGCAGTTCTTATAATTGTGATAGTCTTCTCCCCCATATTTGTCTTCGAGTCCATAGAGGGTAAGTACTTCAAACCCCTCGCTCTCACGCTCATAATAGCCCTCCTCGCATCGCTGCTGATAGCCTTTACCTTCACACCCGTTCTCACCTACTACTTCCTCAAACCCGGAAGGGAAACCTACAGCAGGATCATGGCTCTCATCCACAGGGTTTACGACAGGGTTTTAGAGGCTACCTTCAGAATCAGGGTTCCCCTCATAGGAGCCGTTCTCCTCTCCTTTGTGCTGAGTCTGTTCCTCCTCACACGCATAGGGACCGAGTTCGCCCCCGAGCTGGAGGAGGGAGCGGTTCTCGTTAAAGCCTTCATGGACCCTAACGTGTCCCTCGAAGAGGGAAAGAAGGTCGCCATGGCTATAGAGAAGGAGGTCCTCAAGTTTCCGGAGGTGGTGAAGACCTACTCCACCATAGGAAGGGCTGAGAAGGGTGAGGCGGCGGACGTGAACTACATAGAGACCTGGATAATTCTCAAGCCTCAGGATGAGTGGGAGACCTTCCACACAAGGGAGGAGTTCAACAGTATGCTGAGGGAGAGGCTGGCTTGGCTTCCCATATCCATAGCCTTTACCCAGCCCATAAAGATGAGGATAGACGAGCTTCTCTCAGGGGTCAGGGCGGATATAGCCATAAAGATATTCGGACAGGATCCGGAGGTGCTGAACCAGCTGGCGGACCGGGTAAAAGAGATAACGGAGCAGGTGCCGGGGGCGGTGGACGTCCAGAAGGAGATACAGGCGGGAAGACTTCAGCTGAGAGTTTACCCCAAATGGGAGGTTCTCGAAAGGTTCGGCATAACGGTCGAGGAGGTTCTCAACATAGTCAAATACACCCTCGGGGGCGCCGAGGTGGGCGTGCTCCAGCAGGACACCTTTCTCTTCCCCATAGTGCTGACGCTTCCTGAAAACTTCAGGGGCGATCTGAGCAGGCTCAGGAGCGTTCCCATCTTCGAGAGGGACGGCAAGATACTCACCTTCGGTGATGTGGCGGATCTCAGGGTGGAGCCCGGTCTCTTCGTTATCAGGAGGGAGAACAACATAAGGTTTTCCCTTGTCATGTGCAACGTCGAGGGAAGGGACATAGGTGGCTTTGTCCGGGAGCTTCAGGAGAGGATAAGCAGGGAGATCGATCTGCCAAAGGGTTACTTCATAGCCTACGGAGGACAGTTCGAGAACCAGCAGAGGGCTATGAAGAGGCTTTCGATAGCCGTTCCCGTTTCCATATTCCTGATCTTCGTTCTCCTCTATCTGAACTTCAACTCGGTCAGGGACGCCCTTGTGGTCATGCTGAACGTTCCCTTTGCTATCATAGGAGGCATAGTTGCCCTCTACATCTCGGGCTTCAACCTTTCCGTTCCCTCCGCCATAGGCTTCATAGCCATATTCGGCATAGCTACCCTCAACGGTGTGGTTCTCGTTACCTACATCCGCCAGCTTTTGGAGAACGGATACGACATAAGGGAGGCGGTCAAGAGAGCCGCCATACTGAGGATAAGACCCATACTCATCACCGCCATAACCACCTTCATGGGGCTTATTCCCCTTCTGATCATCAGCGACATAGGCTCCGAGGTTCAGAAACCCCTTGCAACGGTCGTTGTGGGCGGGATATTCACCTCCACCCTCCTGACGCTCATCATTCTGCCGGCGGTTTACGAGATCGCCTACAGAAGGTTTAGATATGCATGAGGATCACGGTAAAGAGGAAAAGGAAGAGTTTGGTGAGCTTATAAAGTTCACCTTCGCAGGTTTCGCGGGGGGACTCGGGCTCGGGTGGCTCTTCGACAGGTTGGGGTTCCAGCAGAATCCCTTCGGGGAGTGGCTCGTGCGCGTTCTCGCCGGCGAGGGGGAGAGCCTTCTCGAAGGTATATTCGCTATCAGGAAGAAGATCGCCGGGGAGGTTCACTCCCTCGCTCAGGCTTACGGCTGGGGCAAGCTGGTGGGGATGACGGTCCCCTGGTGGGTGGATCTGATCAGCAGGCTCGCCGGAGTTGACGTTTACGGCTGGGAGGGCTTTTACATCCCTTACCTTTACGCCATGAGCGATCAGATCGGAGCCAACGTGGCAGGGTTTATATACCTTTACAGGCACGAGGGGAGCCTGGGGGAAACCTTCAGAAGATACCGGAGCAATCCCGTAATGCTCGCAAGCCTGTTCGTTATCCTCATCGTCCCCTTCGGTCTCCTGACCGCCCGGCTTCTGGGTTTCTCCCCCACCACGAACCTCTTTGTCGCTCTGGAAACCATAGCGGCTAACCTCTGCTGGCTTCCTCCCCTTGTGGGGGTTGTGGTGGAAAGAAGGAAGCAGAGAGGATAGTTCACCGCCGATTCTTAGTATTATTTAAAGGAGGATGGAAGAACGCAAGGTTTACGAACTCCAGGCGGAGGTTTACAAGATACTCTCCAACCCCACGAGGCTTATGATACTGGACTGTCTCAAGGGAAAGGAGAAGACCGTGAGCGAGATAGTGAAGTGTCTGAATCAGAACAAATCCAACGTCTCCCAGCATCTCAACTACATGAAGGCTGTGGGTGTCCTCTGCTCCAGAAAGGAGGGGAAGAAAGTTTACTACTACATATCCGACGAAAGACTCCTCAGAGCCATGGACATGATAAAGAGGGTTCTCTTCGAACGTTTTGTTCAGTGCGGTCGGATGATAAACGGGGAGGAGGTTACCCATCTCCTCGGAAGGAGAGGGGATTCTTGACAGTATGTTCATAAGTTCATAAAATCTTTAACCGTGATCGACGAGGTAAACCTTCCGCTGGCGTTTCTCTGGAGCCTTTTCGTTGGTCTTATCTTTTCCACGGTGGGAGCCGCGGGAGGAATTCTGGCAGGGGTCGGACACATCTCCGTTTTCGGGATCTCACAGGCAAACACCGTCAAGCTCATGAACCAGATCCTTATCCTCACCTCGACCCTCATCGCGGTTCCCTCCTACTGGAGGCAGAGGAGGGTGGTGGTTGTCCTCGGACTCCTCCTCGGGGCGGGAAGCGTTGCCGGTGCTCTGATAGGTTCGACCCTCTCCTACCGCTTCCTTCCTGATCTGAAGAGCTACAAACCCCTCTTCGGACTCTTTACGCTTCTAGTCGCCTTCAAGATCCTCAACGATCTTCTGGGATCCGGCAGCCGCCAGAGGATCCAACAGCTGGAGGGAAAGATAGGTTCCAGAAAACGCTCGGATCTCAGAACCCAGCGGATTAGCCACAGCTCCATCGAATTTACCTTCATGGACGAAGCTTACCGCTTCAACCCCCTCACCCCTGTTTTCGCAGGCTTTGTGGTGGCGGTGGTTTCCTCAGCTCTCGGGGTGGGAGGCGGTTTCCTGCTCGTTCCCTTCATGGTTTCCGCAATGGGGATTCCCATGTTCCTGGTGCCCGGAACGAGCGCTCTTGCCATACTGGTTACCATGATAGTCAGCGGAGGCAACTACCTGAAGATGGGGGCGGGGTTCGATCCCCTTCTCCTCGGCGTGGAGGTGGTGGGGGTGCTGATAGGCTCTCTGGCGGGACCCCACTTCTCCGGATTTCTCAAGGAGAAGAAGCTCCGGCTGCTCTTGGGTTTACTGCTTCTGTATATAGGGGTAGGTTACACCTTGGGAAGCTTTATCCAGCGCGTCCTTGGGATAAGGATAATATAGTGATGGAGGCTCTGAAATGAGCGTGGAGGTCAGGATCGTCTCGAAGACCCCTCCCGGGGGAAGGTGCGAGCTGTACGCGAGGATGCTCTTCGAGATAGTCAGGAGCCACGCCAACGTTTACTACACCCTCATACCTGCGGATCTGAACCCTGAGGAGGTTACACCTCCCCTAGTCCTCGTGTCCGGAACCCCGGTCCATCCGGAGGACGGTGTGATACTCACTCCCCCCGAGGTGCTCAGGGCTCTGGAGAAAGCCGGCGCGGAGCTGAGGGAGGGATCCTCCCCTCCAGAGGAGAGGCTCTGGGAGCTCTACGAGGAGTTCCTGAGCGGTATATAATGGTGGGTGGCATGTGGAGAGCGGTTTATACGGGTGCAAGACCCCATAACGAGAACATAGCGCTGGACGAGGTG
>DRNB01000131.1 GCA_011375045.1 Aquifex aeolicus | reverse complement strand
TAAAGAAGAAGTACAGGAAGTACGAGACGGAGTACGCCGGTGTAAACGCCAAGGTGCTCATCCACAAGATACCCGGCGGGATGATCTCCAACATGGTCGCCCAGCTGATGGAGGCAAACGCTCTGGACAAGATGGAGGAAGCCCTCGAAGAGGTGCCGAGGGTCGAAGCCGATCTGGGATACCCGCCCCTGCTCACTCCCTCCTCCCAGATAGTCGGGGTTCAGGCGGTTTTGAACGTGATAACAGGGGAGCGCTACAAGACCATAACGAAGGAGGTCAGGGATTACGTGGAGGGTAAGTACGGAAAGCCCCCCGGACCTCTCTCCAAAGAGCTTGTGGAGAAGATACTGGGACCCGGAAAGGAGCCGGACTTCTCCGTCAGACCCGGAGACCTTGCGGATCAGGAGGAGTGGGACAAGGCACGGAAGGAGCTCGAGAAGCTTTTGGGGAGGGATCCCACCGATGAGGAGATACTCCTCTTCATACTCTTCCCCATGCAGGCTAAGGAGTTTCTGACCCTCAGGGAGAAGGGAGAACTCCATCCTGAACCTGTGGAGGAACTGCCCGAGGTAACGGAAACGCCCGCCGGCAAAGTGGTCGGTGCGGCTCCGGTGGAGTTCGACATCCTCTATCACGGGGACAGGTTCAGGGTAAAGGTGGAGGGCGTTTCCTTCGAGACAGAATCCGGCAAACCCCGTAAGTACTACGTGAGGGTCGACGGCAGACTGGAGGAGATTCAGCTCTTTCCCCGCAGGGAAGCCATCCCCTCAGGAGGCGCCTCCGTCGGGGGTGCTCCCGCTCCCGTCGAGGAGGGGATCCCGAAAGCCTCCGAGCCCGGGGACGTTACACCCCCGATGCCGGGTAAGGTGGTGAAGATACTGGTGAGCGAAGGTCAGCCCGTCGAGCAGGGACAGACGGTAGCCATAGTGGAAGCCATGAAGATGGAGAACGAGATCCACGCCCCCATCGAGGGGATAGTTAAAAAGGTGTTCGCCAAGCCCGGCGATCAGGTAAACCCTGATGAAGCCATCCTCAGGATAGAGCCCTACAAGGAGGACAAAAGCTACCAATGAAATTCTTGACAAGTTATGCATATATTCTTATGTTTTTTAACACCTTTACGCAGGGAGGTAGAACAAAATGGCGTTTGATCTGACGATCAAGATCGGCGGAGAGGGCGGAGAAGGGGTTATCTCCGCCGGGGACTTTCTGACCGAGGCTGCCGCGAGAGCGGGTTACGAGGTCGTTAACTTCAAGAGCTTCCCCTCCGAGATAAAGGGGGGCTACTCCCAGTCGACGGTCCGTATCTCGGACGTCAAAAGACACTCCACCGGAGACGGTTTCGATATCCTCTGCTGCTTCAACGGGGAAGCTTACGAGTATAACAAGAAGCATCTCAAGCCGGGAACGGTTCTGGTCTATGACTCCTCCGACTTCGAACCCGAGGAGCACGAAGGGGTCATTCTCTACCCTGTTCCCCTCTCGGAGCTTGCCCGGGACGTGATGAAAGCTTACATCACAAAGAATGTAATAGCGCTCGGTGTGCTCTGTGAGCTTTTCAAGATACCCTCCAAATCCATAAGGGATTCTATAAAGGCAAAGTTCATGAGAAAGGGTGAGGACGTGGTGAACATGAACTACAGAGCCCTCGAGGTGGGCATGAACTACGTCAGAGAGAATATAAAGAAGGTCGACGGCTACACCTTCCCGCCCCCGAGGGAACCCAAGGACGTGGTCATCATGGAGGGGAATCAGGCTGTAGCCAAGGGTGCCGTAGTTGCCGGCTGCAGGTTTTTCGCCGCCTACCCTATAACTCCAGCTACCACGGTTGGCAACTACATAGTCGAAGATCTCATAAAGGCGGGTGGCTGGCTCTATCAGGCTGAGGATGAGATCGCCGCCATGGCGATGGTTGTGGGAGCCGCCCACGCCGGCGTCAAAGCCAT
>DRNB01000130.1 GCA_011375045.1 Aquifex aeolicus | reverse complement strand
CGTCCTCGAAGTAAACCACGTACTCCTTCATCTTGGGTTTGAACAGGGGAATCTCACCGAAGGTCAGTATCAGGAAGGCGAAGGCGAGCGAGGTTGCCGCCACGAAGGCTCCGAGCTTTACCTCGGTTGACCAGCCCATGTCTAAGAAGTAATTATAAGGATACCTTCAGGGGAAAAGGTTCTCTTGAACTTGCGGAGTTTTAACACAAATTTTTATATATTACGTTTCGGAAAGTGGGAGAAGAGAAATGCCGAGCAAAGGAGCGGATCTGGTTATAGAAACCCTCAAAGAGGAAGGTGTCGAGGTCATATTCGGGCTGCCGGGCGGAGCTATCATGGAGGTTTACGACGCCCTCTACAGGGACGGCGGGATAAAGCACATCCTCGCCCGCCACGAACAGGGGGCGGGGCACATGGCGGAGGGCTACGCCAGGGCAACGGGGAAGGTCGGGGTAGCCATGACCACCTCCGGACCCGGAGCCACCAACATAGTAACCCCCATAGCGGACGCCTACATGGACTCTGTCCCGATCGTTGTTCTGACCGGGCAGGTCCCCACCCACATGATAGGCAACGATGCCTTTCAGGAGGTGGACATAGTAGGCATAACGAGGCCCATTACCAAGCACAGCTTCCTCGTCAGGAACATAGATGAACTCCCCCTGATAATAAGAAAAGCCTTTTACATAGCACGGACGGGAAGACCCGGTCCGGTGCTGGTGGACATACCCAAGGACGTAACCCAGCAGATGGCCGAGGCGAAGATCCCTTCTCTGGACGAGGTCAGGCGGGCGCTGCCCGGCTACAAACCCCACGTTGAGGGAAACGTCCAGCAGATAAGAAAGGCTGTTCAGCTCATGCTTTCCGCCAGAAAACCTGTTCTCTACGTGGGTGGCGGCGCCGTCAACGCCGAAGCTCAGGAGGAGCTGGTGGAGCTGGCGGAGCTCTTGAAGATACCGGTTACCACCACAACGCAGGGAAAGGGAGCCTTTCCGGAGAACCACCCTCTCTCTCTGAGGATGCTCGGAATGCACGGAACTTACTACGCCAACATGGCGGTTTACAACTCAGATCTGCTCATAGCGGTGGGGGCGCGGTTCGACGACAGGGTTACGGGTAAGATCGACGAATTCGCTCCGGATGCCAAGATAGTTCACATAGACATAGACCCAGCCTCCATATCGAAGAACATAGTGGTGGACATCCCCATAGTGGGGGACGTGAAGATAGTTCTCAGGAAGATACTCAACGAGCTGAAGCGCAGAAACGCGAAGCTGCTTCATCCGGAGGATCGGGAGAAGTGGCTCGAGCAGATAGAGAAGTGGAAAAAACTCCACCCCCTGACCTACAAAAACTCAAGGAAGGTGATAAAGCCTCAGTTTGTAATAGAGCAGATTTACGAGGTTACGGGGGGAGAGGCGATAATCGTTCCGGGCGTGGGACAGCATCAGATGTGGGCGGCTATGTTTTACAGATACTCCTTCCCCAGACAGTTTCTCAGCTCGGGGGGTCTGGGGACCATGGGGTTCGGCTTGCCCGCCGGCATAGGGGCAAAGGTGGGCAGGCCGGACAGGGAGGTCTTCGTCATCGACGGGGACGGATCCTTTGTGATGACGATGCAGGAGATAGTTACCGCCGTTCAGTACAGGATACCCGTCAGGGTGGCTATCATAAACAACGCCTACCTTGGGATGGTTCGCCAGTGGCAGGAGCTTTTTTACGATAAAAGGTATTCGGAGGTCGATCTCGAGGTTCAGCCCGACTTCGTCGCCCTTGCCGAGGCGATGGGTGCCGTTGGCTTCAGAGCGGAGAAACCCTCCGAGGTGAAGGAGATCCTGAGGGAAGCCCTCCGGGTGGAGGACAGACCCGTTGTCATGGACTTCGTGGTGGACAGAGAGGAGAACGTGCTCCCGATGGTCCCGCCGGGCAAATCTTACAGGGACATGATAGTGGAGGACGGAAGGGGAACGGAGGCGGAGACCATGTATCTGGTAGGCTAAAGGAGGAAGAAGATGGCGGACACCATAGGCTCTGCGGACCTTACGGTAGCGAGGGCACCCAGATTCAGACAGACCAGAAAGGGTCAGGTGCGCAAGCACATTATAAACGTTAAGGTCCGGAACGAGATAGGGGTCCTTGCGAGGGTAGCCACCCTTATAGCGGGTAAGGGTTACAACATAGAGAGCCTTTCTGTGGGGGAAACCCACGAACCCGGCGTTTCCCGGATGACCATAGAGGTGGTGGGGGACGACATAGTTATCGATCAGGTTGTAAAGCAGCTCAGGAAGCTCATAGACACCCTGAAGGTCAAGGACATAACCGATGTCCCCCACGTGGAGCGTGAGCTTCTGCTTATAAAGGTTCACACCCCCACCTCCCGGGCGCGGGACGAGGTGCTCAGGATCGTGGAGATCTTCAGGGGCAAGATAATAGATGTTTCCCCCGAAACCTACACCGTCGAAGTTACAGGGGACGAGGATAAGATAAACGCCATTCTGGAGCTTCTGAAACCCTTCGGCATCAAGGAAATGGCTCGCACAGGGAAGGTTGCCATGCGGAGGGATCTCTTCGTGGAGGAATCTCCGGGGGAGTAGCTCAAAAAAGAGAAACAGAAGACGATTTTAAAAGCATGGGAGGCGCCGAGGAGAGGGAGAGCGAATGGTAGAAACACCCAAACTTTCCTCCTTAGCAGGTGAGCTGCTCCGTTTCTTTCTCATCTCCTCCTTTCTGGTGGGGGTGCTCATATCGCTCGTCTTTTACCTCTTTGCAGGCATAAACCCTTACCAGTCCTTCGCTCTGGGGTTCTTCATAGCGGCGGTCTGGGTGTTCTTCAATATACTCTGGACCAAGGGAAAGCTCGAAGAGCTGTTTGCGAGGATAATGTACGTTATAGAACTTCTCGAGGAAAAGCAGAAGGGCAAAACGGTCGTTCCCGTCCCCATCCATGAGGAGATGCTGGATATAGTGAACAGCATAAAGGAGCTTGTAGCCAGCTTCGAGGAGAAGTACGAACGGCAGATAAGGGATCTGGAAGATCAGATAGAGAGCATATCAGAAAACTCCACGCGTATCCTCAGAGCCCTCGAGAAGATGGAGGAAGGTTATCTGAAAACGGAGTTCCCCACCGGCCTCGATCCGGTGGGAGCCATAGGACAAGCCATGCAGCAGGTTTGCGATGTTTACCGGGAAAAGTTCACGAGGGTGAAGGAGTTCTTTCAGGAGTGCAGAAAGGATCTGGAGGAGCTCGCTTTGCTTCTGGAGGAGAGTGAGGATAAAATAGAAGTTCACAGGATAAAGGAGATCGTAAACAGGTTGGCAAGAGCGGAGGAGAGAATAGAAGAGGAGCTCGGGTTCCTTAAAGATATCTGAGGAGGTTCGTCAGTATGGACAAGTATGAGAAGGTGCTTCAGGAACTCATCAAAAGCTCGGGACTGGAAGGAGCTGTCCTCGTCAGCGCCGACGGGCTTCCCATATCCGCCGTTCTCAGACCCGGCATAGAGGAGGACAGGGTAGCGGCTATGAGCGCAGCCATTCTTTCCCTCGGAGAGAAGGTAACCGAAGAGCTTCAGAAGGGGACGCTGGAGCAGATAACGATAAAGGGAGAGGAGGGCTACATAGTTCTCACGGGCATAGGACAGGATGCCGTCCTTACGGTCCTCGCCAGCAACGAAGCCAAGCTGGGGCTTCTCCTCATGGAGATAAGGAAGGCGCAGGGGCAGCTCAAGGAAGCCATAGGTTGATAGATGGCTCTGACCGGTGATCTGAACACTTTTAGCTTTGCGGACATACTTCAGGTGCTTGCCAAGGACAAGAAGAGTGGTGTGCTCCTCGTCGAGTGGAAGGATATGATAGTTGCTTACTACGTGAAGGACGGGGAGCTCGTCTTCGCCCGTCCCGTCGACAAGGTCTTTAGGGTTTACACGGACAGGAACTTCGATCAGCTCATAAACAAGCTACGCATAAAGAAGGAGGACATCCACAAGACCATAGAGCGCTTCTTTATACCCCGTCTGAGTCAGAAGGAGGGGATCTTCTCCTTCACACCGGGGTTCATAAAGTACGACAGCGACATACCCGTTTACTATCCCGTCGAGGAGCTCATAATGAGGGCTTCCCGACTCCTCACGGAGGAGGAGGTGGAGCGGAAGATATCCGATGAACTCCTCGTCTTCGAAAAGTCCCCCGAGGCGGAGGCAAAGGCGGGGCGCCTTAAGCTGACGGAGGAGGAGAAGAAGATCCTTTCCTTGGTGAACGGGAGCAGGACCGTCGCGGACATTAGAAAGGAGTCCGAACTGGATCGCCTGACGGTGGACAGGGCGCTCTACGGTTTTCTGGCGGCGGGCATCATCCGGAGAAAGAGGAAGGAGCGGATCCAGAAACCCTCCATAACCCTCGATCTCCTCGCCAAGATCATAGAGAAGATAAAGCAGTTGTAGGATCGCTATGAAGGAGCTTAAGAAGATAAAGATAGTTATCGCAGGACCCTTTGCGGCGGGAAAGACCCAGTTTATCAACACGGTCAGCGAGATAAAAACCGTGGCTACCGAGCGCAGAACCACGACGGCAACCGAGAAGAACGTCAAGGACTACACCACGGTCGCCATGGACTTCGGAAAGATAAGGATAGACGAAGAGCACGAACTTTACCTCTTTGGCACACCCGGTCAGTCCCGCTTCGACTTCATGTGGGAGATCCTCGGTGAGGGTGCCCTGGGGATCATCGTCCTCGTTGACAGCACAGATCCCAGAACCTTCCACGAAGCCAGAAGGATAATAAACTTCTTCCAGTCCCGCTTTCCTGTCCCCATAGTTGTGGGGGCGAACAAGCAGGATATGCCCAACGCCTGGACCCCCGAGGACGTTAAGTTCGCTCTGGATATATCCGAGGAGGAGGGGATACCTGTTATCCCTCTTTCCGCCAAGAACAAGGAGGACGTCAAGCGGACGCTTCTGACGCTTTTAGAGATCATAAGGTTCAGTCTCGAAAGCTCCTGAGCGCAGGATGGAATACAGAAGACTGGCGGAGTTTTACAGCGCCCTGGAGGCGACCACCAGCAGGAACCGCATGATACAGCTGCTGACGGATCTCTTCAGGGAAACCCCCCGGACTCTGCTGGGTCCTGTGGTTTACCTCTCCGCCGGACGCATAGCTCCGGAGTTCACAGGTCTCGAGTACAACTTCGGAGAGAAGTTAGCCATCAGATCCTTGGCGAGGGTTCTCGGCGTAGAGGAACATGAGGTAGAGGAGAAGGTGATCGAGCTCGGTGATATAGGGGATGCGGGATACGCTCTCTTCACGGAAAAGGGTTACGGTCGGGGAGGGGGGCTGACGGTGGAGGAGGTTTTCCGGAGGCTCGTGGAGATAGCAAAGACCTCTGGGGCTGGCGCCATAGGAAAAAAGCTGGAGCTCTTCTCGGATCTCATATCCAGAGCTACACCCCTCGAGGTCAAGTATCTGCTCAGAACGGTTACGGAGAAGCTGAGGTTAGGGATAGGGGACAACACTATTCTGGAAGCTCTCTCCCTCGCTTTCACCGGCAGCAGAAGGAACAGACCAGATATAGAGAGAGCCTACAACCTCACCTCCGATCTGGGCTACGTGGCGCAGATCCTCGCCGAGAAGGGTATAGAGGGGGTGAGGGCTGTCAGGATAGAGGTGGGCAGACCCATCAGACCCATGCTCGCCGAGAGGATGTCCGTCCCTGCTCTGATTCTGAAGAAACTCGGGGGAAGGT
>DRNB01000129.1 GCA_011375045.1 Aquifex aeolicus | reverse complement strand
TCTTTAACATCGAAAAGGTGGAGGATCTTGAAAAGGTGCTGAGGGATCTGTAAATTAAAGAGCTTGGGGGAGCAAAATGGGAGCCATAGGACCGTTTCACTACAAGGTGTGGGTGATAGGGGAGGTTCTGGACAGGTACGAGGACTGCAAGAACGGAGCAAGAAAGCCCAGAGGAAAGCTCTTCGTTACCCCCGCCACTGAGAAGCTGAAGCTGACCAGAGGCGCTTACTTCGAGAACATAGTGATCTACGCTGTCGACGTGGAGAGCCTCATGGAGCGTCTCGAAAGCCCCCTCCGGGAGATCATAGCCGGCCGTTACTTCGAAGGGGATGTGGTAACCTTCATGGAGGACTTTGGCATAAAGAGCAGAAGGGAAGCCAGAAAGCTCATAGTCAGAGCAGTTAACAAGTTCTTCCACGAGCTCGAGAAGTACAGAAAGAGCTCACGGCGTATAGCCTGACAGCTCCCTCAGGAGCTCTGCAAGCTCCTCTAAATCCTCCTCTTCGTGCCTCAGGCTAACCGTGAGCCTCAGACGGGCGGACCCCTTAGGAACGGTGGGATACCTGACGGCTCTCAGAAGCACACCCCTCTCCAAAAGAGCTGTGGATATCCTCACCGCCTCCCTCTCCTCCCCGACCACCAGGGGGATAATGGGGGTCCCGTGGTAGAGGACCCTAAAGGGGAGACCCTTCAGAAGGCTGTAGGCTTTCTCCGTTTTCTTCCTCAGGGACTCCACAATACCCGGATCCTTCTCTATAAGCTCCACAGCCTTGAGCGCACCCGCGCAGAGGGAAGGGGGAAGCGATGTGCTGAATATGAGACTTCTGGCTCTGTTCACCAGCAGGTCCGCAAGCTCCCTGCTACCGCAAACAAAGGCTCCGTAAGAGCCGAGCGCCTTGGAGAGGGTTCCCATGAGTATTACGTTCTCCCTCCACCTCAACCCCGCCTCTGCGAGAACGCCCCTTCCACCGCCCACCGTTCCGGTTCCGTGGGCGTCGTCCACGTAGAGGAGGCAGTCGTACTTTTCTGAAATCCTGTAAAGCTCCTCGAGGTCCGCCAGATCCCCGTCCATGCTGAAGACTCCGTCCGTTACGAGGAGAACCCGGTTGTAGAGCCGGCGCTCCCTCTCGAGAAAGCTCCTCACCCACCTGTAATCCCTGTGGGGAAAGATTTTTCTCTCCGCTTTGGAAAGACGGCAGGCGTCTATGAGGGAGGCGTGGTTGAGCTCATCGCTCAGGATGAGGTCTCCCTCCCCCGCAAGGAGGGGGATTGTCCCCACGTTGGCAAGGTAGCCCGATCCAAAGAGGACACAGGCAGGAGTTCCCTTAAAGCGAGCCAGAGCCTCCTCGAGCCTCCGGTGGTAGCGCGTGTACCCCGATATAAGCTGGGAGGCTGCGGAACCCAGACCCGTTTCTTCGAGAGCCTTCACCGCTGAGGACACCACCTCCGGGTGGTTCCTGAACCCCAGATAGTCGTTGGAGCAAAAGTCCTTCAGTCCCTCGGAGAGAATCCTCTCCCTGTAAAGCTCCTCGGCTCTGAGCCTGCTGAGGATATCCGGAATCCAGTCCATAATTATTTAATGTATGGAGGGTGCCTTCAGCCGGGCGGGCAGGGAGCTTCTCAGGAAGCAGGCTGAGGATCTGGAACGTGTCCTCTCCAAAGGAGGGGAGGATCCGGAGCTTCTCTTCCGCCTCGGCGTCATACGGGTGCGTCTGGGGGAGGTGGAAAACGCCAGAAAGGTGTTCCTCAGACTCAGGGAGATCGATCCGGAAAGAGCCTCCGAGC
>DRNB01000128.1 GCA_011375045.1 Aquifex aeolicus | reverse complement strand
CTTCCAGTCGGAGGGAGGGTTCTCCATCATCTCCCTGCACCGCTTTACAAAAACCCCGCTGGTCTCATCCCCGTATCTCAGGCTCAGCGCTTCGAAGAGGATGAGGGCGCTTTCGAACCTGCCCGCCATATACTCAGAGAGCGCCTTTTCGAATTCCTCAGCCAGAGCTCTGTTACGGGGTGTATCCTCCAGGAGCTCGTATATTCTGACAGGTTCGCTTCTGCCTTTGACGATGACCATGTCCAGCGTCCTCAGCAGAAAAGCCCCCCTCAGGCTACGCTTCGTGTTCTCGCTCATTATTATCCTTGTCCTGTAAACCTTGTTCAAGCCCTCGAGACGTGAGGCGAGGTTCACCGTATCCCCTATGGCTGTGTAGTCGAACCTCTGACGTGATCCCATATTCCCCACCACCGCCTCGCCGGTGTTTATGCCTATTCCCACGTCCAAAGTAATACCGAACTCCCTGCGGAACTCGGGATTGAGCCTGTTCAGAATAGCCACCATCTCTAAGGCGGAGGCACAGGCTCTATCCGCATGGTTATCCACATCCACAGGGACGTTGAACAGAGCCATCAGGGCATCGCCGATGTATTTGTCGAGCATGCCTCCGTTCCTGAGGATCACCTCCGTCATGGGGGTAAGGAACTTGTTGAGGAGGTTGACGAGGTCCTCCGGATTCAGCTTCTCCGATATGGAGGTGAAACCCCTTATGTCCGAAAAGAGAACCGTAACGGTCCTCTTCTCACCCCCCAGCTTGAGCCTCTCGGGGTGCCGGCTTATTATCTCGAGGAGCTGGGGTGATACGTAGCTGCTGAAGGCTCTTCTGAGCTCCCTGACGTTTCTCTCCGCCACGAGGACCTTCAGTCCCTCCTGAGCTATAACTGAGAGGAAAAAGGCGCTGAAGGGGTAAAAGAAGTTGAGATCCCAGCTGAACAGGGAAAAGAGAGCGTAGGAGAGGGTGGGGTAGGCAAACAGGCACAGGGCGTAAAGTGTTAGCCTCTGGGGGAAGCTTCTCCTGAAGGAGGCGGCGAAGGGAACCCCCGCCAGCAGGAGAACCGTCAGCAGATCCACAGCCCGGGAGCTGCGGATGAAGTGGCTCCTCTCGATGTTGGAGAAGGTAAAGGCGTGAAGAAAAACGCCCGGCATCGCCGGATGGATGGGTGTGGGCCTCACGTCGTAAATTCCTATCTCTGTGGCTCCTACAAAAACCGCCTTCCCTCTGAAGCTCTCGGGGGGAACGCCTCCCCTTATCACATCGACGGCGGACACAACCCTCAGCTTCGAGGGATCGTAGAAGTTTATTCTGTGAAACCTGCCTCTGTAAACGGGTATCTCCCTGTCCCTGAAGAGGAGTTTCTCTATGCCTCTCTCGGACAGATCCATGTGAAAATCCTCTCCGAAGAAGAAGCGGAGGCTCTGAAGGGCAAGGGGTAGATAGATGCCTCCCCTGAAGAGATGAGCTAAGGTGTAGTGTCTGTATATGGCGTCCACATCCGGCTCAGCGTTCAG
>DRNB01000127.1 GCA_011375045.1 Aquifex aeolicus | reverse complement strand
TTTCCCGCCAGCTCGCCCCCCCTCTTTATGGTCGCCTGCGTTCCCTCCATCGCCTCGACCGCGACGATAGCCTTGTTTTTAACAACAACCGTCTGCCCCACGTCTAACTCCGCTATCTCCTTGGCTATGAGAAAGCCAAACAGCCCGTCCTCCTCCGCTTCATCCGTCGGCTTCCTCCTGCCCATCACCCCCTCCTCCACCAGAAGGCTCTCCATGAACGGACGCGGATCTATGAACTCAAAACCCTCCTCCTCAAACACCTCCATGAACGCCCTTACAAGGCTCGCAGGTTTCCGGTCCTTTGCCCTGCGCAGAACGCTGAGCGCCTGCATATCGAAGTTCAGAAGGGTCGAGTATATGAGTCTGTGTTCGAACTTTCCCAGCATAACTATTTTTGAAACGCCCTTCCTTTTAAAGAACTTCATAACACCCCCCACCTTTCCCGCAGGGAAGAGCTGATCCGCCTGTGTGTCCGTTACACCCTTCACACCTACGGTAACAACCTCACAGCCCTTCTTACGAGCTTCTTCCCTGAATACCTCCGGTAGCTTTCCCCTACCTGCTATTAGACCGATGAGCATTTCAGAAAAATACTTTAAAATATCTACCCAATGGATGTTCGTCTTATTATATCTGCAAGCAGGAGTCTTATCCTCTCCTTCCTTCTAAAGGACAAAGTCATAGCGGAGATAAAGGCTGAGAAAAGAGGTGAGCAGAGGCTTGTGGGTAGCATCTTCAAAGGGAGGGTAAAGAGGTTTGCAAGAAGCCTCGACGGGGTGTTTCTCGACATAGGTCTGGACAAGGAGGCTTACCTTCCCTTCAAGAACAGCGAGGAATCGGAGGGATGTTCCCTGCCGGAGGTGGGTAACGAGGTCCTCGTTCAGATGAAACGGGAGCCCACGGAGGACAAGGGGGGGAAGGTTACCTGCAGGATAAGCATACCCGGCAGGTATCTGGTTTACCTCCCGACCGGCAGGAAGGTGTTTGTCTCCTCGAAGATCGAAGATCCGGAAAAGAGAAAGCACTTCAGGGAACTTTTCGAGAAAAACCTCGAGGAGGAGGGGGTCATCGTAAGAACCTGTGCGGAAAACGTCGGGGATGAGGAGCTTCTTGCGGAGCTCGACGCCCTCAGAGCCCGATGGGAAGCCATAAAGAAGAAAGCAAGGACTATAAAAACGGGGATAGTTTACGAGGAGGTGCCCCTTTACGCCCAGCTCATAAGGGATCACTGGCACGAGATCACGGAGATAGTGATAGACGACAGGGAGATGTGGAGCGACCTCATCGCTTATCTGGAGGAGAACTTCCCGGAGCTGATAAACCGGATAAGGTACGTGAAGAGCATAAGCGTTTTCTTCAAAAAGTACGAACTCGACAAGGCTCTCGCCCGGCTCTTCGCCCGCTACGTCTGGCTCAAGAACGGAGGTTACATAATAATCGAGGAAACCGAAGCGATGACCGTCATAGACGTGAACAGCGGAGCGGGTTGCGGTGATACCCTCGAGGAAACAGCCCTCCAGACAAACCTCGAAGCAGCTGAGGAGATAGCGAGACAGATAAAGCTGAGGGACATAGGAGGCATCGTGATAATAGACTTCATAGATATGAAGGAGAGAAAGAACAAGGACATCCTCGTGCGCAGGATGAGGGAGCTCTTCGCCGACGAGGGAGCGAAGGTGCACATATACGGTATAACCCAGCTGGGTCTGCTGGAGCTCACGAGGAGAAAGGAGACACCGAGCGTTACGAAGCTTCTGTCGACAGACTGCCCCCACTGCAGGGGAAAGGGTTACATAAAGAGCCCCGAGGTCGTCCTATACGAGATAGAGAAGGAGATCGGCTACTTCAAGGGTAGATACCTCGAGCTGAGGATAAACCCCTCCCTCAAGGAGAGGATAGACAAGCTCTTAGAGTCGAAGAACCTCAAGGACTGGGTCTCCGTAAAGCTGGAGTGCAACGCCCCCCTCGATTACTACGAGATGTTCTTCTCCGGATGATGGCGGTGGTTAAACTTTTAACTCTTGCAGTCCTTCTGATGCTTTCAGGCTGCGCCAAGATGACCGAGGAGGAACGAGCCCAGAAGGCGCAGGAGCTTTACGCCTCCGGTCTATCCGCCTACAAAGAAGGTGATTACGGTTCCGCCAGCTGGGATCTGGAGGAGGCGCTCAAGTTCATGGACTACCTGTCGCCCGAGCAGCTGGAGAACGCCAAGTTCCTTCTGGGAAAGAGCTACTACATGGATGAGGAGTACGTGAACGCCATAGTCGCCCTCGAGGACTACATCTTTTACTACCCCAAGCTACCCCGCACCGAGGAGGCTTACTACCTTTTGGTCGACAGCTACATCAGGGTGTCGCCGGACCCTTACAGGGATCAGGAGTACACCTGGAAAGCCATAGACAAGGCTAAGGAGTTCCTGAGCAGGTTCCCCAACAGCCCCTTCGCTCCAAGGGTTCAGAAGCTCATAGAGGAAGCCTACCGCAAGATAGCCCGGCACGAGTTTCTCATCGCCAAGTTTTACGAGGATTACGGTTACACCTACTCCGCGGCGATCAGATACAGGGAGGTTCTCATAAACTTCCCCGGCTACATCTCGGAGGAGGAGACAGCCTACAGATACATCAGATCCCTCCTGCTCGTGGACCGTCAGGTCAGGAAGGAAAAGGAAAAGATCGGGGATCTGATAGAGGAGGTGGAGGAGCGTCTGGAGGACGCTCGGGACGAAGAGGAAAAGGAGGCTATCAGAAGGAGACTCGCCTTTCTCAGAAAGGAGCTGGAGAGGTGGGACAGGATAAAGGAGGAGTCCCTCAGGGAGGCTCTGTCCGCCCTGAGCAAATTCAGGGAGGTTTACGGAGCGACCTTATACTATAAGGAGCTCGAAAGACTCGCCAGAGAAAAGGGATGGAAAAGCTCAGATTCCTGAAGAAGACGCTGGAGGACAAGAAAGCGGAGGACGTGGTGGTCCTCGATGTTTCGCGGCTGACCAACATCGCAGACTACTTCATAATAGCGAGCGCTTCCTCGCCGGTTCACGCAAGGGCGCTGGCTGAGCACCTCGTCGAGGAAGCCCAGAAGGCAGGCTACACGGTCGATCACGTGGAGGGGATGGAGTTCGGCAACTGGATCCTTATAGACCTGCTCGACGTTGTGGTTCACGTGTTCACCCCCGAATGGAGGGAACACTACGGTATAGAGTGGATATGGGCGGAAGCAGGGAGGCTTGAGATATGATCGTGATCCGGATAGTCCTCTTTGTAGCCTTTCTCCTCTTCGCTCTCCTGTTCGCCTACTACAACCTCGAAAGCGTAAAGCTCAGCTTCCTGAACTACACCTACGAACTCCCCCTTTTCCTCCTTGTCTTCGTAAGCTTCATAGCCGGCTTCCTCATAGCCTTTTTCCTCGGCGAGATCAGGGGGTTAGGACTCAGACGCTACGCCGAGCGGGTGCGGAGGGGACTCGCCGATCTGTGGAGGGGATACCCTTCGAGGGCGGAAACGGAGTTTTCAAAGATTCTGAACAGGGAGGAGGTGTTCCCCCTCTTCCTGAAGGCTCTGAAAGGACAGGGTCGCAGACCCTCGGGGGATCTCCAGAGGTATTCAGGGGGCATAGCCGAAACAGCCCTTGCGGAGGAGATCTTCAGGGAGGACAGGGACAGGGCGAAGGATCTTCTCGAGAAAGCGCTCGGTAAAGAGTGGGGCAACCTCCGGGCAAGAAGGCTCCTGAGGGGTCTGTTCTTTCTCGAGGGTGAGGGCGAGAAAGCCCTCGAGCTTCAGAGGAGTCTGACCTCTGACTGTGAAAGATCCCTTCGGGATGAGGAGAGAAAGGTCTTAGCCAGCGTGCTCGCGGAGGTAGAGGGGGAGTCCGCCCTGAGCGAACTCGAGAAGCTTCCTCCCACTCCGGTTTCCCTCGCCCTTCTGTCCTCGGTTCCAGATCAGAAGAGGAGGAGAAAGAACTTCTCCCGCTCCTTCGGGGAGGGTGTGCACAACGAGGTGCTGATGATCCTTGTGGAGCGCAACGCCCTGACCCCCGAGGTGGTGGAGCTGGTCGAGGACAACAGGGACAGGTTTAACCCTCAGGTGCTGGCGCTCCTGTATATGGACGTGGGAATGTATGAGAAGCTGGAGGATTTAAAAGCGGAGCTTCCTGAGCCGATTAAGCTGGTAGTCGATCTGGGGACGGAGGGTGGTGCGGCGTGTCAGAGGAGCGTGAGATCCCTGCTGAGGATCTGGGAGTGCCTTTCCTGCGGGAGGGAGCACCGGTCCTACACGCCGGTGTGTCCGGGCTGTCTGGAGTGGAATAAATTGAGGGTTAAAGGAGGGAGCTGAGATGCTCATAGATTCGTCTCGTGGAACCGTCAGGTTCAAGGTGGTGTATCACGGCATAGCCATGTCCGGCAAAACCACGAACATAGAGCAGCTCGCCAAGCAGAGCGGACTCGATATGCTGAGCTTCGACACGAAGGGGGAGAGAACCCTTGTTTTCGACTTCATAACGAAGAAGCTAAGAACCGACGGTTTCACCCTCACCTTCTCCATATACACCATACCCGGTCAGGACATTTACAAAGACATACGCAGGATGGTCATGAGGGGTGTCGATGCCGTCGTCTTCGTCGTCGATTCCTCCGAGAGGCGCCTCTCCGAGAACAGGGAGTTCATAAGGATCCTCGAGGAGGACCTCAGACTCTACGGTAAGGACCTGGAGGGGACCCCCGTGGTGATCCAGTACAACAAGAGGGATCTCCCCGACGCCCTTCCCCTGGAGGTTCTTCAGAGGGAGGTGCACATACCCGGCAAGAAATCCATCGAAGCCGTCGCTGTTCAGGGGAAGGGTGTCTCCGAAACCTTCGATCTCGTGGCTCAGGAGCTTCAGGAGAAGTTCAGAAAGATGGTAGGATAGATGAGGAATGTTCTACGGCTACATCGGCGACACCCGGAGCCTTAACGATGTGATCACCGGACTCCTTCAGGGGAGATCCGGCACCCTCGAGCTCTTTATAAACAGATACTTCCTCTCCCTCAAGGTCGAGGACGGAGCCATAACGGAGTTCAGGAGCGATCTGGAGCTCTTCAACCGAAAGAAGGTCAACAGCTACAACCTCCTCGTTTACTGTCTTGCGGAGATGCTTTCGAACCCGGAGGGTTTCTTCGCCTTCTACGAGGAGGCAAGGGTGTCCGGCACACCCTTAGAGGCACCCGTCGGAACCGATGAGCTCATGATACAGGCGACCATCGTCAGGAGGGAGCTGGACGAGGTTCTGGACAAGATCATATCCCCCTACGCGATCTTCAAGGCTGTGGGGAGGGACGCGGCGGTAGGCTTCTTCGAGGGAAAGAACGTGGTGGAGGCGATAGCCCTCTCCGGTGAACCTGTGGTTACCGTCGTCAGGAGGATAAGGGACTTCCTCCTCGAGGGGAAGCTGGACATCTACGAGTTCAGGGAGGGGGAGGGACCGGAGGAGCTGGAGATCGACTACATGATGGAGGGGGTTCCCCTCAAGAGGGTGAACATCGTGGCGATCCTCGAAAGCCTCAGAAACGGCGCCTTCTCAGGCATAGCCAAGATCTCCGGACCCACCTACACCATAAACATCTTCTACGAAGGGGGGGAGATCTTTGCGGTCTATCCCGTAGATTACGATATATTCGAGTTCTTCCTGACGCCGGACAGGAACGCTGAGCTCAGTCTGGTAACCCTCGACCGGAGCATCGTCAGGTTCATCGCCCTCCGCTACCTTGCCCGGCCCGAGATAAACACCGTAAGCAGCAA
This sequence comes from Aquifex aeolicus, assembly GCA_011375045.1. GTDB lineage: Bacteria > Aquificota > Aquificia > Aquificales > Aquificaceae > Hydrogenivirga > Hydrogenivirga aeolica_A. The sequence goes on along the minus strand of DRNB01000127.1, from coordinate 3,473 downwards.
CTTCATGGAGATAAGCAAGCTCTTTCTGGGTCTCAGCAAGCACAGGAAGAACGCCCTGCTCCTCATATCGGAGAAGAAGGGGGACAGGTTCATAGTGTTCAGGGAGGGACGCCTCCTCATCTCCCTTCTGGAGTCGGAGGGTATCTTCAAGATCTCGGGATCCCTCAGGTTCGAGGAACCCTACTTCGTGAGCCTCTTCTTCTACCGGAAGGTGGACAACATAGCCTCTCTGGTTTACCTCTTCATGATAAACGAGGTTCTGAGCGTGTTCATGAAGCACGCCCCCACAAAGATGAGCACCATGATCCTCCGGGAGGTGGTGAAGTACCCCTTCCTGACCTTCTCGGAGGGGAAGCTCCACCTCACCCTGAACCCCGGCGAGGAGGAGGAGCAGAAGCTCCTGAACCTCCTCAGCTTCCTGCTCGATCTCGGCGCTCAGGAGATAGGTGAGGAAAAGCAGCAGGAGGAGCTGGAGTTTCACCTCAGACCCTTCAAGGACATATTCAGGGTTCTGGACATAGACAGGTACCTGAAGATAAAGCACTGATCGCCATGCTGAACGAGGGAGACTGGGTGCTGATAAGATACGGGGACAGGAGCTACCTCCGGCGCCTCGAAAAGGGAGGATCCCTGAACGTCCGCAGGGACACCCTCAGGTTCTCGGAGGTGATAGGAAAACCGGAGGGGATCCGGATAGGGAAGTTCGAGGTCTTCCGCCCCGCTCTGGAGGATCTCATCCTCTTAGGCTTCCGAAGAAAAACGCAGATAATATACCCCAAGGACGCCTTCTACATAGCCTTCAAGCTGGGGATAGGGAGGAACTCCCGGGTTCTGGAGTTCGGAACAGGAAGCGGTGCCCTCTGCGCTGTCCTCTCGGAGCTGGCAGGCGAGGTTCACACCTACGAGGTGGTGGAGGAGTTTCACCGCCTTGCGGTGAGCAACATGAAGAGATACGGACTGGGGGAGAACGTGGTTTTCCATCTGGGGGACTTCGGAGAGGCTGAGGTGGAAGAGGCTCTCTTCGACTGCGCCTTTGTGGACGTGAGGGATCCCCTGCCCTATCTGGAAAAGCTCCACAGGGTTCTGAGGGACTCCGCACCCCTCGGCTTCCTCCTCCCCACGGCGAATCAGGTGGTGGAGCTCCTGAAGGAGCTGAAGCCCCTTTTCGGAGGCGTGGAGGTTCTCGAAATACTCCACAGACACTACAAAACGCTTCCGGAGAGGTTCAGACCCGAGGACACCATGATCGGACACACAGCCTACCTGGTCTTCTGCAGGAAGGTTACAGCTCCGGATAAATAAGGGTATCATTAAGTAAGAGAAGGGGAAGGTGTCAAGATAAGCCCTCCAGAGTATAGTAGAGAAAGATGAAGGCTCTGAGGAAGCTTGAAATAGTCTCAAACTTTGCATTCCAGAAAAACCTCCTGTAAAAACCCTTGAGTCTGTGCTTTATAGGAAAGAAAGACCTTTCCACAGCGTTCCTCCTTCCGAAGGTCTCATGCCTCCACTCAAGTCCAGGCTCCCTGTATGTCCTCCTATACCACCATCCCCTATCAGTTGTTATCACTGTCCCCTTGCTGGAACTGAGCACTATCTTGGTTGTCCACGTGTCCATTCTTCGTGAAAGATAGACAAAGCAGAGCCTACTATTGTGAACCTGTCAAGAATAACATAGGGCTTTCAGCTCAACGGCGAGCTTTCTTATCTCATCCCTCACGCCGCTTCCCCGCCAGCTGTCCTGAAGTGTTCTGTAAAGGGGTTCCTCGTCCACCTCCTCCCGGGGGTTTTCCCAGCCGACGCTCCTCAGAACACCCTCCGCCTGCGGGGTAATACGCCGGGGCGGTTCCCTTCCTGAGATCTCACACCAGATAAGGGTCCAGGCGCGCACCAGAGCCACCGGGTTGTAACCCCCTCCACCCAGATAGATCCCCTCTCCGAGAATTTCCCTCACAAGCCTGAAGGCTTCGAGAAGCCCCCGGTTGGACAGATACAGCCGGGACAGGGGATCCTCCAGGAGAGCGTCCGTCCCCAGCTGAACCACATAAACCTCCGGATCGAAGAACTCCGCGATACGCGGAAGCGTCCCCTCCAGCAGGAAGAGGAACTCGTCGTCCGTTACACCCGGAGGAAGGGGAACGTTGAGGGTGTATCCCTCGCCCTTACCTCTGCCCCTCTCGTGGAGGAAACCGCTTCTGAAGGGGAAGGAAAAGTCAGGGGACTGGTGAAGGGAAAAGGTGAAGACCTCATCCGTTTCGTAGTAGGCGCTCTGAACACCGTCGCAGTGGTGGGCGTCGAGATCTATGTAGAGGATCCTCTTAAACCCCCTTGACCTCAGAACCTCTAAGGCTATGACGGGATCGTTGATGAAGCAGAAGCCGTTAGCTCTGTCCCTGAAGGCGTGGTGCATGCCTCCGGCAGGGTTGAAGGGAGCAAAGCCCTCGAGGAAGAGCTCGACAGCCTGAACTGAGGATCCCGTTGCGAGGAGGGAACCCCTGAAGGTGGCGGGGGAAACGGGGTTCTCATAGCTTCCTATGTTGAAGCGTTCCCGGGCGCCGGGGGGAACGCGTCCGCTTCTGTCCGCTTCCCTGAGGGCTTCCAGATAATCCCTGCTGTGGAAGAGGAGGATCTCTTCGGGGGTTGCCGGTCTGGACTCCACCAGCTCCTCCTCCTCGATCAGGGAGAGAGCCCGGAGAAACTCCAGAAGGAGGGACACCCTCGGTATCCTGAGGGGGTGGTTCTGTGCGTAGCGGAGGTTTCTGTATTTCAGGGAACCTATGAGCCTCGCCCGGCTCATGCGGGGGTTTCCCTGTAGCTCCTGACGAGTCTGTGGATCTGACGGAAGTTGATGTCCCCCGCAAGAACGTAGGTTCTGCCCTCGTAGCTGAACCTCTCCGACACGGTTATGCAGAAGTCGTCGGTAGCCTTCGAGATGTAAACGTCCGATATGAAGATACCCTCGCTCATGGCGCGCCTGAAGTAGGGTTTGTCGCTTCTGTCCCTTCCCTTCTTGCCGGGCGCCACCAAGTAGTCCACCTTGGGGTTTACTATGTTGTTCGTTATCTGAAGACCTCTTTCCCCCATTATGTAAAACAGCTCGAAGTAAGGATACTTTTCAAAAACATCGTAGAGGATGAACTCCCACATGTCGCGGGGTTCCTTCCTCACGTGCTCGACTATCTCCCTGAAATCCTCGAGGATCTTCCTCCTTATGTTCGTTATGAGCTTCTGCTTCGTGGGATCGTAGAGGATGAGCGTTGGCTGCAGTCCGTGGACTATGAAAACGGAGCCCTCTATCCTGCGGGTTCTGTCCCTCAGCTCCTCCCTCAGGCGGTAGAGCCTGTCCTGAGACTCCACGGTAGCCATGTTTATGCAGTAGCCGTAAACGTAAACCGGCCTGGATTCAGCGAAGAGGAGGACGAACTCCCTGTGAAACTCTCTGAACAGCTCCTTTATCCGCTCCCTTTCGGGAACCC
>DRNB01000126.1 GCA_011375045.1 Aquifex aeolicus | reverse complement strand
TTCAGATAGACCCCACCGTAATCTACGCCCTCAAGAGGAGGGGCCTGTGGAGGGGAACCCTGCGCAGGGAGCACCTCCAGCTCGACGACCCCTACAACACCTATCAGTACTTCGGACTGCCCCCGACGCCCATATGCAATCCGGGTATATCCTCCCTCGAGGCGGCTCTCCAGCCCGCCCCCGTCAGATACCTCTACTTTGTCGTCGATCCCCGAACCAGACGCCACCTCTTCAGCACAAACTACACCCAGCACAGGCGCAACGTGGCAAAGATGCGCCGGAGGAAGTAAATTAAAACCAGAGAAGGAGGTGGGAGCGATGGGAATTTTCGACGAGTGGGTTCACAAGGGACACGAGTTTCTCAGGGAGGTGGCGGAGGAGCTCGGCACGGACGAGGCAAGAGCCTTCAGGATAACCAAAGCCGTCCTGCACACCCTCAGGGACAGACTCGATCCGAGGGAGGGTAAGGATTTCGCCGCTCAGCTTCCCATGGTCCTCAAGGCTGTCTGGTGCGAGGGATGGGATCCGACCAGAGGTCCCGACAAGAGCCTGAAGAAGAAGGAGGCGTTCCTCAAGAGGGTCCTCTCCGATCCCGGACTTGTCCCCGGAACGGACGTAGAGAACATCGAGGAGGCGGAGAGGGTAACCAGAGGTGTCTTCCGGGTCCTCAGGAGGCACGTTACCCCCGGAGAGATCGAGGACGTGGTGAGACAGCTACCCGAAGAGGTAAGGGAGCTGTGGGAGTAAGGTAAAATTATGTTGTGATCAAGCTCTACGTTGTATCCGGGAGAGACGTTCAGGAGCACAGGAGGGAGGAGTTCGAGGAGGCACGCAAGAAGGGAATCCTCTGGATAGACGTCTGCGATCCCTCCGAGGAAGAGATCAGCTGGCTCAGGAAGGAGATCAGCTTCGAGATGCCCTCGAAGGAGGTGATGGGGGACATAGAGATAAGCTCCAAATACACGGAGGTGGGGGACGCGATAAACATAAATATGTCCTTCGTTATCCAGCAGAAGGACGAGATCCTCGTGGAACCGGTTTTCTTCTTCATAAGGGAGCGCTACTTCGTTACCCTCAGGTACAGGGACATACCCACGCTCATGATATTCCTGAACAGGCTGAGGATGAGGAGGAGCTACATCCAGTTTTCGGAATCGCTCTTCGGGGAGATCCTCAGCATAGAGGTGGACAGGATAGGGGACAGACTGGAGATCTTGGGTAAGAGGATCAGGAACATATGGAAGGAGATCTTCGTGGAGCAGTCCGAGGAGATGATCAAGGACATAGCTTACTACGATGAGCTCAACATCACCCTCCGGGAGTCCATCAACGAGAAGGTGCGGATCCTCTCCCGCTTCCTCAAAAGCCCCCTCATAAACGCCCAGACCAAGAGGGAGCTCAAGGTTCTGCTGGACGATCTCAACACCCTCCTCGACTACACCTCCTTTTACATGGAGAAGATAGACAGCATCCAGAACTCCCTTCTGGGACTCATAACCATAAGGCAGAACGAGGCGGTCAAGGTCTTCACGGTGCTCGCAACCATATTCCTGCCCGCCACCCTCATAGCGAGCATATTCGGAATGAACTTCGAATTCATGCCCGAGCTGAGCTGGAGATACGGATACCCTTACTCCCTCTTTCTGATGGTTGCAGTTACGCTCGCCCTTCTCCTGTGGGTGAGGAGGAAAGGTTGGCTCTGAGGAAGGGACCCCGCATAGAGGATGCGGTAATAGGAACCTTCGTTGTGCTCGCCCTCCTCTATCCCCTGCTCGTAACCCTCCTCATCTACCTTCAGGAGAAGGAGGAAACCTCCGAGGAGGTGGACATCCTCAGAACAACCTATCTGTTCGTTACCGGTCTGGAGGACTGCTCCCCTGAAACAGCCTCGAGGATAGCCCAGTTCATGGAGGAGGAGCTTCTCCAAAAGCTGGGGGGCATAGCGGGACTCGTGGATCTGTGCAGAAGAAGCAAAGCCCTGACCGCCGGGAGCGTTACGGTGGAGGAAGATATACAGAGAGAAGGAAACAGAACCCTTCTGAGGGTGCACGTAAAGGTAAGGGAGAGGGGAGTGGTCAGGAGGAAGCTGCTGCTTGATCTGAAAGCGGTCAGGGATGCGGAGGGGTTCAGGATCGAGGAGGTCAGCTATGCTGAAGGGCGTTGACGTGGGCGGAAGCTTCGTTAAGGTCCTGTGGGAGAACGGGAGAAGGGAGAAGCACGACATCAGGGAAACGAAGGAGGACAGGGAGGCATTTCTCCAGAAGCTCAGGGAAATCATCACGGCGGGGAATCCCACGGGCGTTGGTGTGGCGGTTGCCGGATTCACATCCCTCGAGGGAAAGGTTTTCAAATCCCCCAACATACCTGTTCTGGACGGGGTCGACTTCAGCGAGCTGTTGAGGGAAACGGGGATCCCCTTTGCCGTCGGAAACGACGTCAGCGTCGCCTCCTTCGGGGAGTGGTTCTTCGACCACAGGGAGAGCAGGTGCCTGATCCTCGTTGCGGTGGGAACCGGTCTGGGAGGCGGACTGGTTATAGAGGGTGAACCCTTCTTCGGTGTGTGTGGATCAGCTATGGAGATAGGACATCACACTATCCTCAGAGGGGGGAGGCTCTGCCACTGCGGGAGGCGCGGCTGCTGGGAAGCCTACTGCTCCTCTTACGGTCTCGAGCGAACCTACAGGGAGTTAGGAGGACCCGATCTCAGAAATCCTGAGATAATCCGTCGGGCTCTGGAGGGTGAAGCAACCGCCCTGCGGGCGGTGAGGATCTTTGAGGAGTTTCTCTCCCTCGGACTCATGAACCTCCTTCACCTCTTCAATCCGGACAGGGTGGTGCTCGGAGGCGGACTGATAGAAGGGATGAAAGGTCTGCTGGGGGATACGGAGCGGAAGGTAAAGGATCTGACGGAAAGCCTCCCCGCCGGATGCTTCAGCCTGCACTTTTCCTCCGCGGGGGAGTTTCTCGGTGCCCGGGGTGCCCTCGCTTTGATAAAGAAGAAGACGACCGATATTAGAAGCTGATGGAAGGCAGGAGGATAGAGGGGGTTTTCCTCGAAGCATCGATCCTCAGGAACAGAGCTCAGGAGGCTTACGAAACCGCCCGGGTTTACGAGCTCCAGATCCTCTCCCGCATATCACAGGCGCTTCTCGCCTCCATGGGGGGACCGGGCACCCGGCTCAGGGCTACCGTCCGGGACGCGAACCCTCAGAGGATAATTCTCCTCCTCGAAAACGGCTACGAGGTTTCCGCCGAGAACAGACTGAACCTACCCGTGAAGGTGGGTGAGGAGCTTTCCCTCGTGGTAGAGTCCAGGGACCCCCTCATCCTGCGTCTGGAGGGATCCTTTCAGGGGATAAGGGGGCTGAGGGAGCTTCTGGGACGCGTTCTCAGGGAGGGGATCGTTCCCCTCAGATCCACGGCTCTGAAGGAGAGTCTCGAGGATTCGGGAATCTTTTACGAGAGGAGGGTGTGGGATCACCTCCGGGGAGCTCTCCCCGCGGACAGGCTGAGCGCCGATCAGAAGTTCCTCATCCTGAAGGCTCTGACGGAGGCGGATCTGTCCCCGGCTGTGGACAGACTCGGGAAGCTTAGCCTCCCTCCCGAGTTCGCCGGAAGACTGAAGGATCTCCTCGAGCTGGCGGAGTCCGGCAACCGCCTCGACTTCCTGAAGGGTCTTCTGTCTCTGGAAAGGGAGCTGTCCTCCACCCTCTCCACCCGTGAGCGACAGCTTCAGAACCTCAGAACCTCCGTGGAGCGGGTCGCGGACTCCCTGATGGAGAGCCTCCGCAGGGAGATGGAGAGGCTCGGTCTGAAGGTTCTCTTCAGGAGGGAGATCTTCGGGGGGATAGCCACAAACCCGAGATCTCTCAGCATATGCAGGGAAGCGCTCAGGAGCCTCGAGCTCAACCGCTGGACCGAATTCTCCGAGAGACTGAACCTCCTCGGCATCCGGATAGAGAACCGGGAGCTTCTTCCCCTTGTGAAGGACAGCCTGCTATCCCACATGAGGGA
>DRNB01000125.1 GCA_011375045.1 Aquifex aeolicus | reverse complement strand
TACAGGGGGACCCATCCGGGGGACTTCGAAACAGCCGACGGGGAGATCGTCGAGGGGCTGAGTATCTGTCCCGTGTGCGCCGGTCTGGCACAGCCCCGCAGTGAAGGAGAGTGTATGATCTGTACCCTCTGCGGGTCCGAGTTTCAGTGCATCCCTCCCCAGGAGGAGATAGGGGAGGTGGACTAAGATCTCACGCCCGACACGAGCTTGAGGAAGAGCCCGGGAAGCTCCTCCTTTGGAACCACGTAATCCACACAGCCTGTCTTGATGGCGTTCTCCGGCATAGCCCACAGTATAGCGCTCCGGGGATCCTCCGCCACAGTTACCCCGCCGGCTTTCTTGACCTCCACGATACCCCGGGATCCGTCGTTTCCCATACCTGTCATAACCACACCGACAGTATCACTCCGGAACACCTCCGCGCAGGAGGACAGGAGCAGATCGGCGGAGGGTTTGTAGAGATAGCGATCGTCTTCGACGTAGCGGACGGTTGCTCTTTCAGGATTCCCCCGGAGCGTCATGTGAACCCTTCCCTTAGAAACGTACACCCTGCCTCCCTCTATCACCTCCCCCTCCTGAGCCTCCTTTACGGGGAGCCTGCACAGGGCGTCCAGATGCCGGGCGAAGGTAGCGGTGAAGGTATCGGGCATGTGGATAGCTATGAGTATCGGGGAGGGGAAGTCCTCGGGAAGCCGGGACAGAACGTAGTTGAGGGTCTGGGGACCCCCCGTGGAGATCCCCACAGCGATGACCGGAGGCCTCGTGAACTCACCCCTCACCCTCCTTCTGGGGGGAGGAGGAGCTTCCTTCACCTTTCTGAGTCCGCTCTGATAGACAGCCCTGACCTTCCCGATTATCTCCTCCCTGAAGGCAAAAAGATCTTTGTAGTCTGAGGGTTTCGTTATGAAGTCGAGGGCTCCCCTGTCGAGAGCCTCTATGGTTTCCCTCGCCCCCTCCTTTGTCAGAGCGCTCACCATCAGAACCCTGCAGGTGGGACACCTCTTAACGATCTCCCCGAGCGCCTCCAGACCGTCCATGACGGGCATGTTTATGTCGAGGGTTACAACGTCGGGCTTGAGAGCTTCCGTTAACCTGATAGCCTCCTCCCCGTTGGAAGCTTCCCCCACCACCTCTATATCGGGAGCGGAGGAAAGCACCTTCCGCAGAGCGATCCTTATAAACGGCGAATCGTCGACGATAAGAACCCTTATCATCCTTACTCCCTCTTTCTGTAAAAGAAGAACTTGCCGCACTTGAAGGATTCGAAGAGCCTCTGAAACTCCCTGCCCAGTATCTCCGTAGATGAGAGAACAAGGATCCCCCCACTCCTGAGGATGGTGCCGAGGTTCTTCAGGGCGGTTTCCTTGGAGCGGGTGTCGAAGTAGATCAGAACGTTCCTGCACAGCACCACGTCGAACCGCCCCCTCAGGGCTTCGAAGTCCCTTCCCTCCACCAGGTTAACCTGACGGAACCTCACCCTTCTCCTTATCTCCGGTTTGATCTCCAGAAACTTTCCTCTGACCAGGACGAACCTCCGGTACTCGGGGGGGATATCCTTGAGTTCGTCAGCCCTGTAAACGCCGGCTCTGGCTTCCCGGAGGGCCTTCTCGTTTATGTCCATGCCTGTAACCGTTCCCCCTATCCCCCGCTCCTCCATCATCATCGCAAGGGTGTAGGGCTCCTGTCCCGTGGAGCACCCCACGCTCGCCATCTCCAGAAGGGTTCTGCCCTTCAGAGGGTCGTCGAAGAGAACTTCGAGCTGCTCCCTCTCCCGGAAAAACCTCGTCTCGGGAACAGTCATGAGGTCGATGAGCAGCTTCCTGCGCTCCTCAGACTGAAGAAAGTAGGAAACTATCCCCTCGGGGGTTTCTATATCGAGGCGCAGTTCCTTAATGAGCCTCTCCACCTTGTACTCGAGTATCTTCATCCTCTCGTCCGGATAGTAATTGCCCGTCAGTTCGTATATAACGTTCCTGAGCAGGTTGGTGAGGTGTCTGCGCTGTTCCGCCTTCACACTGATTCCTTGCGCTTTTATTTTAAACTAAACTAATTAAATTAAAAAACTTAGGGGTTTCGACATGGTCGGATGGCTGGTTAAGCGGATACTGGGAACGAAGAACGAACGTGAGATAAAGAAGCTCAGACCCTTTGTGCGGAGGGTGAACGAACTCGAGCGCAGGCTCGACGAGATGCCCAACTACGAGCTTGTAAAGAGAGCTCAGGAGCTTTACAACAGCGTAAGGCTGACGGAGGATCTGAAGGAGGAGATCCTGAGGGGGCGCATAACCGACGAGGTGGTGGAGGTTTTCGCCCTTGTGAGGGAAGCGGCAAAGAGAACCCTCGGACTCAGACACTTCGACGTTCAGCTCATAGGAGGCTTCGTCCTCCATCAGGGAAAGATAGCGGAGATGAAGACGGGGGAGGGTAAGACCCTCGTCGCCACCTTGGCGGCGGCGGTCAACGGCATGACCGATGAAGGGGTCCACATAGTAACCGTCAACGATTATCTGGCTCGCAGGGACGCCCAGTGGATGGGTCCCATCTTCAGGTTTCTGGGTCTGGACGTGGGGGTTATAAACTCCGACGGTCTGTCTTACAGGGTCGAGTGGGCTGACGAGGATAAGGTGAGGGAGGCGGTGGAGAAGGATCTGAGGGTATGGCCCAGAGGCTTCTTCGAGGAGATCCTTCCCTCCGAAAAGGTGAACGTGGAAGCCAAGAAGGCTTACTTCACCGTCCTCAAGGAGGTGCACCGCAGGGACGCTTACAGCGCGAACGTTACCTACGGAACAAACAACGAGTTCGGCTTCGATTATCTGAGGGATAACATGGCTTTCTCCAAGGAGGAGGTGGTTCAGGTCAAGGGGCACACCTACGCCATAGTGGACGAGGTCGACTCCATACTGATAGACGAGGCGCGAACACCCCTCATAATCTCCGGACCCGCTCAGGTGGACATAGAGATATACAGGGTGGCGGACAGGGTGGTGAGAAAACTGGAGAGGGACAGAGACTTTAACGTCGACGAGAAGAACAGGAACGTAACGCTCACCGAAGAGGGAATAGCGAAGATCGAGGGGATGCTCAACATCGATAACCTCTACGACCTCAAGCACATAGACCTCCTCCACGCCATAGTTCAGTCTATAAAGGCGCACCACCTCTTCAAGAGGGACGTTCACTACATCGTCAGGGACGGCGAGGTGCTCATAGTCGACGAGTTCACGGGAAGGGTTCTCCCCGGAAGGAGGTGGTCGGACGGACTCCATCAGGCGATCGAGGTCAAGGAAGGGGTAAAGGTGAAGGAGGAAAACCAGACCCTCGCCTCCGTTACCTTCCAGAACTACTTTAAACTCTACAAAAAGCTCGCAGGTATGACGGGAACTGCGGAGACCGAAGCCCTCGAGTTCAGGGAGATATACGGACTGGACGTGGTCGTCATCCCCACCCACAGACCCATGATCAGGAAGGATCTGCCCGATCTGGTTTACAAAACCAAGAGGGAGAAGTGGGAGAAGGTGGTGGAGGAGATACTCCTGAACCATATATTCGGCAGACCCGTTCTGGTGGGAACCGTTTCCATAGAGGACAACGAACAGCTCTCCGCCCTCCTCAGGAACAGAAAGCTCCTCAGGAAGATCCAGGAGAAGGAGGAGTTCAGGAAGAGGGTCGAACAGCTCAGAAGGAAGTTCGGCGTTTCCGAGGAGGAGGTGGAGGAGCGCCTCGGGGAGATCCTGCGAAACGGGATACCCCACCACGTTCTGAACGCCAAACACCACGAAAAGGAAGCCTACATCATAGCTCAGGCAGGACGGGTGGGTGCGGTTACCATAGCCACCAACATGGCGGGGAGGGGAACGGACATACTCCTCGGAGGTAATCCGGAGTATCTTGCGAAGGAGATACTCAGATCCTGGGGAAAGAACCCCGAGGAGGCTACCGAGGAGGAGTGGAAGCGCGCCTTCGAGGAGGCTTACAGGATAACGGAGGAGGAGAAGGAGAAGGTGCGCAGGCTCGGGGGACTGCTGGTTATAGGGACGGAGAGGCACGAATCCCGCAGGATCGACAATCAGCTGAGGGGAAGGTCCGGAAGACAGGGGGACCCCGGAGAGTCCCGCTTCATCCTCTCCCTCGAGGACGACCTCCTGAGACTGTTCGGCGGTGAGCGGGTCGGCAGGCTGATGGAGATGCTCAAGATACCCGAGGGGGAACCCATAGAGAGCAGGATGGTCACCAAGGCGATCCAGAACGCCCAGAAGAGGGTCGAAGCCCAGAACTTCCAGATAAGGAAGAGGCTCTTCGAATACGACAACGTTATGAACACCCAGAGGGAGGTCATATACTCCCTCAGGAGGGATATCCTCGAAGGGGAGAACCTCAAGGAGGAGATACACGAGTTCATGAGGGACGTTCTGGAGAGGGAGGTGGACAGACTCCTCCCTGAGGAGGATCCCGAGCTGTGGGAGATCGAACCCCTCGCCAGCTTCCTGAAGGAGTGGACAGGCAGGGAGATCGAGATACCTCAGGTGAGGGACAAGGAGGAGCTTGTGAAGGCTCTCCACGAGAAACTGAAGGAGATATACGAGGAGAAGGAGAGGGAGCTCGGCAACCCTCAGGCTATGAGGGAGCTGGAGAGGATCATCCTGCTCAACATAGTGGATACCCTGTGGCGGGAGCACCTCCACGTCCTCGACCGGCTCAGGGAGGGTATATACCTCAGAGGCTACGCCGCAAGGGATCCCCTCATAGAGTACAAGAGGGAAGCCTTCGATCTCTTCGAGGAACTTCTCCACAACATAAAGATGCACACCGTCTCGGCGCTTCTGAGGGTCCAGATAAAGTCTCAGGAGGAGATAGAGGAAGAGAGGGAAGCGGAGGAGAAGAGGAGGGAGGAGCTCATGAGTCAGGCGGTCTTCGCCGGATCGGACGGTGCCAGGAGAAAGGGACCCAGACCCAAAACCCTGAAAGAGAGGCTCAGGAGCGAAAAGCTCAGAAAACAGAGGATAAAAGCCAGAAGGCTCGAGAAGAACAGGGAGGACTGAAAAGCTCAGCTTTTCTGATGTTCAAATTTCGTTAATTTAACAGAAAATATAAATCTTGAATTAACATCAGGTAATCAATAAGATTAAAGCCGATGAAAATTGGAATCCTCCTCATTATTCTGACGCTTATCTCCCAGACTTTTTCCAGCGAACTTGAGAGATTAATAGAGTTTGCTTTGAAGAACAATCCGGGTTTGAGATCTTATGAAAATTTAAAGAGATCGTATGGCTTTAAAAAAGAGTTTTCGTTGTCGCTTCCCAACCCGCAGGTGGGTATAGGTTTGAACAACCTCGATACTGAAAGATTCCTCCCCCACAGGGAAAATCCCATGAGCGGTTTTGCCCTCTTCCTGTCCCAGAGATACGTTCTTCCCGTAAAACGGTCCAGAAGCGCGGAGATTCACGAAAGGAAGGCTCAGAGGGTAGAGGTAGCTCAGGAGAGCTTCAGGAAGGAGCTGATCAGACAGCTGAAGGAACTCTACTGGGAGTTCTCCTACTCCTTCGAAATGGAGCGGATCCTCAGGGAGATGGAGAGGGAGGTCAGGGACCTCCTCGCGATAACGGAAGAGAGATACAGGTTCGGGAAGGCACTCCTCTCCGATCTCCTCCTGCTCAGGGGTGAGCTTCTGAAGGTGGAGGAGCTTATATCTCAGGCTCTCAGACTCAGGGAGACCACCGTCAGCAGGATACACGCCCTCGCAGGAGGCAGGATAGAGCTGGAGGGAGCTCCCCTGAAGGCTCTGCCTTTCCCCGAGGGGTTCGATCCCGAGAGGAACGTTACGGTGAAGCTCCTCAGGGAGGAGCTGGAGGTGATCAGGAGGGAGATAGAGAGAGCGAAGGTGGAGCACTACCCCGACCTTTTCCTCAGCGCAGGTTACACCATCAGACCGGAGATCCCCAACCTCCTCACCTTCAGGTTCGGGTTCACGGTGCCGGTGTGGAAGAGCCGGAGGGAGGATCTCCTCGTTCTGGAAAAGGAGGAGAGATACAGAGCCAAGCTCTTCGAGCTCCAGAACGCAAAGCTGAAGGTCGAGGGAGAGTTCTCCGCCCTGAGAAGCTTTTACAGGATCACCTCCCGGATCCTCGACACGGTGGAGAAGGAGATAGAGGAGAAGGAGAAGGAGATCTCCGCACTCCTGATAGCCTACGAATACGAGCGAACGGACCTCAGGGACATCCTGAGAGCCTACCGGCTGCTCTGGTCTCTGGAGTTCGACAGAGCCCGTCTTGTTAAGGAGCTGAACCAGACGGTAGCGAAAGCGGAGGCACTGCAATGAAGAAGTGGCTAACTGTTTTTCTCGGAGTGGTCGTCCTTGCCGGAGCCGGTCTCGTCCTCCTCCTCCGTCAGGAGGACAGCTACTCGGAGGTCATCAGCTTCAGGGGTGGAGGTGTAAAGATCACCCTCTACTCCAGGGACGGCAGAATAAAGAGCGGTGGAAACAGGATAAAGGTCGTTCTCGATCCCCCCAGATCCCTGAAGGAGTTTTACCTCTACATGCCGCCGATGCCGGGCATGGACGAGATGAGGAGCGTGGCGTCCCTGAAGGAGAAGGAGAAAGGCGTCTATACGGGAAGTCTGAACGTGTCCATGGACGGACCCTGGCAGATCAGAGCCGTCTTCGAAGGGGGTATGGCGGTCAGGGACGTCTTTATCCCCCTCACCGGGGAAGACCCCACAGAAGCGGCTCACCCGAAAGAAACGCATCCGGAAGCGACCCACGAACACCCGGAAGCGGCTCATGCGAAGCATATAAAGGTCCCCCTCAGAAAGCTCCAGCTCCTCGGGGTGGTAACCGAACCTGTCAGAAGAAGGCATCTTTCAAAGATCTTCTCCACGGTCGGTTACGTCAGCTACGATCTCTCCAGCATATACGACGTAACCGTCAGAGCGGACGCGTGGGTGGAGGACACCTTCGGCAGGTTCGAGGGGGAGTTCGTGAGGAAGGGAGATCCCCTCATGAGGGTTCTGAGCCCCGATATCCAGATAGCCCTCGATGAGCTGAGGCTGGCGCAGGAGAAGGAGGACGAGGAACTCATCAGGAAGGCGAAGGAGAAGCTCGCCTATCTGAAGATAGAGGAGCTGGTGAGGTCCCCCGTCAGCGGCGTGATCCTCGAGCGGAAGGTCTTCGAGGGTGGTTACGTGAAGGAGGGACAGACAGCCTACCGCATAGCGGACATTTCTACCGTCTGGATAGTGGCGGAGGTTCCGCTGAAGCTGGGACGTTACGTGAGGAGGGGAACCCACGCCCTTGTGATTCCGGAAGAGGATCCGGGGAAAGCGATCCCGGGAAAGGTGGACTACATCTTTCCGGAGGCGGATCCGCTGGCTAAAACCCTCAGGGTCAGGATAAAGGCACCCAACAGAGGACTGGCGCTCAAGCCCAACGCCTTGGTGGACGTTCGCTTCGAGGTTCCCCTGGGAAGCGTCCTGGCTGTTCCCGAAACCGCGGTGGTGGACACGGGCAGGCGCACCGTTGTGTTTGTGGAAAAAGAGGCGGGCGTCTTCGCCCCCGTGAGGGTTCACTTAGGCAGAAGGGCGGAGGGTTTTTACGAAGTCAAGCACGGACTCAGGGAAGGCGATAGAGTAGTTGTAAGGGGGTCCTTCCTCCTGGACTCCGAAGCCCAGATCAGGGGGCTTTACGGAGAACCTGCGGGAGGAGGACACCACCACTGAACACTGAAAGGAGGTTGCAGGATGGGAAAGCTTCTCATCACCCTTATCTTCTTACTGGCAGGCTTCGCCTTCCCTGTGGAGCTGGTAGCTTACTACAACCCGGACTGCAAGTGCTGCCACAAATACTTCAAGCTGTTAGAGGAAAAAGGCTACAAGGTAAAGAGGAACGAGGTCGACTCGGACACCCTCTTCAGGAAGAAGGATGAGCTGGGTGTTCCCGTGGACATGCGCTCCTGCCACACGATGGTGGTGGACGGCAAGTTTGTAGAGGGGCACGTCCCCACGGAGGGAATAGAGGCTCTCTTAAAGGATAAAAGCGCCCGTGGCGTTTACTCACCCCACGGAACCCTGAGCGGCTGGGGCATGGAGGAAAAGGAATTTTACCTGATCAGGTAAAGGAGGTTTGTTATGAAGAAGCTGCTGACAGCGGTTGCATCCTTTCTTCTCATCTCTTCTGTCGGATACCCTCACATGGGGGAATCGCACGGCGGGGAGAAGGGAGATTCAGGCGCCCACATGGGGATGATGAAGTTCATGATGCACGATCCTGAGCTCAGAAAGATCATCAGGGAGCACAGAAAGAAGTGTATGCAGGAGCTTATGGAGAAGCTCCACAGCAGACCCGCCTTTCAGGAGAGGATGATCAGGATGATACTCAAGCATCCCGAGGCTGCAAGGAAGGCTCTGGAAAACAATCCTGAGCTGAGAAAGCGCTTAGAGGAGCTTCTGAGGTGAGATAAAGAGGTTTATAATATTCCTTGGCGCGCCTCTTCTCTTTTCCCTTTTTTGCCTCCTCCCACAGCTCGAAGTTCTGATCTGTCTTTCGGAAGGTGTTTTACCCTCAAAAACCCTTCGGGTTTTCTGGCGACTTGAAGTATCAGGGAGATCAACTAAATTATAATCCCTGACTCAGGAGGATGCGGATGGACGTAGGGTTCGAGCTTCAGGAAAGGGAGCTTACGCAGGAGGAGGTTAAGGAGCTTCAGGAAGAGATCAGAAGGCTTGTCGAGGAGAAGAACGCGGTGATCCTCGCCCACTACTATCAGCGTCCCGAAGTTCAGGACGTGGCTGACTTTGTGGGTGATTCCCTGGAGCTGTCCCGGAAGGCGGCTCAGACAACGGCGGACATCATCGTATTCTGCGGTGTCCGCTTCATGTGCGAAACAGCCAAGATCCTGAGCCCCCGCAAGAAGGTGCTGCACCCCAACCCGGAATCGGGCTGTCCCATGGCGGACATGGTCAGGGCGGATCAGGTGCGGGAGCTAAGAAAGAAGCATCCGGATGCGGAGTTCGTCGCTTACATAAACACAACCGCCGACGTCAAGGCTGAGGTGGACATATGCGTTACCTCCGCCAACGCCCCGAAGGTGATAAAGAAGCTCCCCTCCAGAAAGATAGTTTTCCTGCCCGATCAGGCTCTCGGCGAGTGGATAAGCAGACAGGTTCCTGAGAAGGAGTTTGTCCTCTGGAGGGGATTTTGCCCCCCTCACTTCGAGTTTACGGCGGAGGAGGTCCGCAGGCTCAGGGAAAAGTATCCCGACGCAAAGGTGGCGGTTCACCCCGAGTGCCACCCAAAGGTTATAGAGATGGCAGACTTTGTAGGCTCAACCTCCCAGATAATTAAATACGCAACGGGCGTCGACGCCAGGAGGGTCATCGTCATCACGGAGGTAGGTCTCAAGTACACCCTTCAGAAACGAAACCCTGAGAAGGAGTACATATTCCCCGAATCCATGAACTACTGCGGCACCGTTTACTGCTGCACCATGAAGGGCATAACCCTTCCCAAAGTTTACGAAACCATAAAGGGGGAGGTGAACGAGGTTAACCTGCCTGAGGAGGTGATGGAAAGGGCGAGGAAGCCGATAGAGAGAATGCTCGAAATGAGCTGATAAAATAGACCTATGCCCCTTTTGCTGCTTGCGGTTTTGCTTTACCTCCTTTCCGCAGGGATGTTTGCGGTGGGGACCTTCACGGGAGCCAATCTCAGAAACTTACCCTCCGTGGCTCTGCTTCTCGGTTTCCTCTCCTACGCTCTTTACTTCATCCACAGGTACGCGTCCACAGGGCACTTCCCCATAGGGGACATATACGGCATGGTTTCCCTTATAGGGAACCTGCTCGTTCTGCTCTTCAGCTTCATGACCCTGTGCTTCAGGAGAAACGTAGTGGACTTTGGCATGATTGTAGCCTTCATAGGTTTCCTCACCACGCTGATAGGCGTCCCCGCCCGGGAGGTGGGTTACAAAAACCCCTTTTACGTGTATCACATCCTCTCCGCGGCGGTCGCCTACGCCTCCCTCATCCTCGGTGGGCTCGCCTCGCTTGTAAAGCTGATAGTCGAGAAGAAGCTCAGGACAAAGCACATAGAGGGCTTCATGGTTCCCGTGAACCTGCTCAGGAAGATAGAGAGGGGTTTTTTGAACGTGGGCTTTCTCTTCCTCACGTTCACCCTCATCTTCGGTAGTCTGTGGGCTAAGAGCTTTCTGGGGAAGCACTGGATAAACGACCCGAAGCTCATCCTGACCCTTGTTCTCTGGGTTTACTACGCCTTCCTCACCCATCTCAATCTGGTGAAGGGTATAAGACCTTCCCGGCTCTCCCTCCTCTCCTTTGTGGGGTTTCTGATGGTGGTGGTGAGCCTGACCCTCATAAGGCACACCGTTCAGTAGGCTCAGACGGCTGTATCTATGAGGAAGAGGGGCTGTCCGTATTCGACCGTTTCACCGTTTTCGACGAGGATCTTCTCCACCCTTCCCCTGACGTCGCTCTCGATCTCGTTCATCACCTTGAGCGCCTCTATTATGCAGAGAACCTGACCCGGAGACACTATGTCCCCCACCTCCACGAAGGGAGGTGCCTCGGGCGATGGCGATCTGTAAAAGGTTCCCACAAGGGGGCTCTTTATCACGTGGAACTTCCTCTCCTCCTCGCTGATGTCCTCCGAGGGGGGAAGTATCTCCTGATGTCTGAACTCCTCCGGAGAGGGTCTCTCGGCGCCGGAAGCGGACCGCTCGGCGGTGTGGGTTTCTATCTCTATCCGGAAGTCTCCGCTCTCTATCTTCAGGGTCCGGACGTTGGATCTCTTGAGAAGTTCTATCAGCTCCTTGACAAACTCCCGATCCATCACTTTACCCTCTCCACGTAGGTTCCCGTTCTTGTGTCCACCTTCACCACGTCCCCCTCGCTCACGAAGAAGGGAACCTGTATGACCGCTCCCGTTTCGAGCTTTGCGGGCTTTGTTCCCCCCGCGGCTGTATCCCCCTTAAAGGCGGGCTCCGTCTCCACCACCCTTAGCTCCACGTGCTTGGGAAGCTCCACACCTACGGGCTGTCCCTGATAGATGAACACCACCACCTCCATGCCTTCGGTGAGGAACTTCACCTCCTCCTTTATTTTATCCTTCGGTATAGCCAGCATCTCGTAGGTCTGGGAGTTCATGAAGTAGTAGTTGTCCCCGTCGCTGTAGGAGTAACTCGCAAAGACCTGCTCGAAGTCCGCAAGGGGAATGGTATCCGAGGCTTTGTAGGTTATCTCGGTTACGTTTCCCGTGAGCATGTTCTTTGCCCGGACCCTGACGAACGCCTGACCCTTTCCGGGTTTGACGTGCTCGTAGTCGAGGACTCTGTAGGGTTCCCCCTTGTGCTCTATGAACATATCCCTCTGGATTCTGTTTATATCGATCCTTTCAGCCATGGAGATATTTTATCAATTCCGCTCCGGCGCTGAGATTGAAATCCTCCGGCTGAGGGGACGATTGAAACTGAGGGTATGGTTAAGGCGTTCCTCCACGAGATCCTCGAAAACGACAGATCCCGGGTCTTCGTTGTCTATCAGAGCTTGTCCTTCAGCCTGCTCATGCTCTCCATCATATTCGGCATATACGACGAGCTGAAGGGGTTTCACTGGGAGCTTCACCCCCTCATCATGAGGTTCGAACTGGTGGTCTCCGCCATCATAGCCTTCGAATACGTGGGCAGGTTCATCCTTGCGCGTAACAAGCTCGAGTACATCGTCAACCCCCTCTCCATGGCTGATCTGATAGCCATAATACCCTTCTTTCAGCCTTTCCGGGTTCTGCGCTTTCTCGTCATAGGGGCGAGGTTCCTCAGGATAGCTTACCGCTACAGGCACTTCGCCATGGGGCTGACCTTCATATTCAGGGCTGTTTCCTTCGAGTTCTACTTTATATTTTCCTTCTTCCTCCTCTTCTTCTTCGCCTCCCTCCTCATAATGTACTCCCTCGAGGCGGGGGCGGGAAACCCTCAGATCAGGAGCCTCTTCGACGCGCTCTACTTAGTGGTTATAACCATGACGACGGTGGGCTACGGCGACATCACGCCGGTAACGTGGGAGGGGAAGGTTCTCTCCATGCTCATCGGAGCCGGGGGCCTGTTCCTCTTCTCCGTGTCCGTGGCGACCGTGAGCGCCGGCTTCTTCAACTACGTTCAGATGCTCAGGATGGGTATGATAAGCTTTAAGGATATGAAGAACCACACGGTCATCTGCGGCTGGAACGAAACGGCTCAGGTGATCATCGAGAACCTGCGCAGGCTCGGGAGGGAGATAGTCCTCATCACAGAGCAGGACATTCCCTCACCCGAAGGGTTCTACTACAAGAAGGGGGACTTCGGGAGGGAGGACGTTCTGCTGGACGCGGGGGTGGACAAGGCTCACATGGTCATAATCCTTGCGGAGAAGCTGCCGGGCTTTACGGAGGACTCCATCGATGCGAGGACCGTCCTTGCGGGTATGCAGGTGAGGGATATAAACCGCTCCGCGGTTCTTGTTCTTGAGATCCTGCTGAGGGAGAACGCCAAGCTGATCAAGAGGCGGAGGATAGCGGACTACATCATAATAGGCGGTGAGATGCTGGGGGTGCTTATCTCCCGGTTCGCACAGGACAAGTCCTACGGGGACCTGCTCAGCTACATCGTGGAGCGCACGGAGGTCGAAACCCTCGAGTGGGGGGAGGAGGCTCCCCTGCTGGAGGCTGAGAGGAAGCTGGAGCACAGGGGGTACCGCATAGTCGGCGTGATCAGGGACGGACGAACCACCTTCTTTCCCCGGATCACCTATCAGCTCAGAAAGGGTGATAAACTTCTACTGATAAAGGAACACTCTAAGGAGGAGAGAGTATGAGGAAAGCGCTTCTTCTGATACCTCTTGCGGGGTCCCTTGCCTACGCTCAGTACTTCGACGGGGACGTGCTCAGGGAGTTCGGCGTAAAGACGGGTCTCGTCAGGGCAAAGTACGACAGCATAGACAGATCCGAGCCGGGGGAGACCCTCGAGGAGTTCCTCTCCGTTTACGGCTACCTCGGTGCTCAGACGACGACGGGTTTCACGGCCGGAGCCTCCATAGAGCTGTCGACGGGGAGCAAGATGACAGATTACAGAACCCTCATATACAACTCCCTTGAGCTGAACCCTTCGGTGGAGCTGAGCTTCGGGGAAAGGCTCAGGGGCTACACGGGCTTTGGGGGGTCTGTAAACAGATTCAAGGAGAGGGCGGGGAGCAGAACGAACGAGTCGACCAACCTGGGTCTTCAGTTCTTCTTCGGCGTCAAGTTCAACCTCTACCCCACCTTTGGCCTGCTGGGGGAGTATAAGGGAAAGATCTTCATGACGGGCGACTACGACGGGAACGTGGTTCACCACTTCAACGTGGGTGTTTACTTCCTGATCTATTAGGGGATGAAGGTGAGGGGGACGCTGTCGGATCTGTGCCTGAGCAGGTTCAGGGCAAAGTTCAGGTTGTCGTAGAGGCGGATGGAGTAGTTGTCCCAGAAAACGCAGGTTCCCACAAGGCAGAAGTAGCCACCGCTCCGGGGTGCTATCTGCTCCGCTACCAGCAGGGTGTAGTTTCCGGCGCTGGACAGGGCGGTGTCCTCCGCTCTCACCACCACCTTCACGTCCGGCATCAGGGGTCTGATCGAAGCGGTGCAGGCAAAGACCACCTTCTCCACGTTTGCGCTGTATCTCCTCACCTTTGTGGTTACCACGAAGTAAGGGTCTCCCCCGTGGTTGCTCACCTCATCGGTTACCTCGTCCGGGTTCAGCTCCATCCCGAACCGCCGGGAGAGGGAGTTGCAGGTGTCGGCTATGTGATCCTCGTTCTTGTAGTAACCCAGGAGTATAACCTTCTTTCCCCTGTCCCAGACCAGCTTCTCTATCCAGCGTCCCTCTTCCTCCGTGAAGGGTTTTTCGGGGTAGTTGAAGACCAGAGTGTCGTATCCCTCGAGACGGCTCCAGTCGCTGACCTCCTCTATCTCGATACCCGCCTTCTCCGCCTCCTTCTGAAGGATGGAAAAGTAGTAGTAGTCCGTGATGGTGAACTCCTGATGGGTTATGCTCCAGCCGACCCTCGTGGCGGTCATGTTATTTAATTATAAGGAGGAGGACGATCCGTAAATGTCCGAAGTCGGCAGGCTGAAGCTTCTCCTGTCCTCCGCGGAGAGGATAAGCAGGGAGCAGGATGTGGACAGGCTTCTGGTCATGCTCTCCGACCTCGCCTGTGAGGTTCTGGAGGTGGACAGGTGCAGTCTCTTCCTTCTGGACAGGGAGAAGGGTGAGCTGTGGACCAAGGTGGCGCACGGGGTCGATGAGATAAGGGTGCCGGCGGACAGGGGTGTGGTCGGCTGGGTGGCTCAGAAGGGGGAGAGCCTCATAGTGAACGACGCTTACGCCGACAGCCGGTTCAACCCCGAGGTCGACAGGGAAACAGGTTACAGGACGCGCAACATCCTCGCCATACCCCTCTTCGACAAGAAGGGGAACATATTAGGCGTTTTTCAGGCG
>DRNB01000124.1 GCA_011375045.1 Aquifex aeolicus | reverse complement strand
AGCCACCACGCCGAACCTGAAGCCCTCGGCTTTCAGCTCTCCCTCGTAGGATTTCATAGTGTATTAATTATATGTAATAACTTTCCAAGGGGGTAAGCTATGGACAGGAGGAGTTTCTTCAAACTATCCGCCCTTGCGGTCTCTGCTCCCGCTGTGTTCAGAGGTTACGCGCTGGCTCAGGAGAAGGTCGAGCTCCCCCGTCTGAATCTCGAAAACCTGCCCCAGAAGGAAACTGACGATGCGGTGGTTTACCACTGCGATTTTCCTCAGGAAAACAGATTTCACATGATGCTTACAAATATGAGGAACCACCTTTCCGCTTACGATTTCGATCCCTTCAGGATAAAGCTCGTCCTCGTGGCAAACGGTGCCGGGGTCAAGTTTTTTATGAAAACCCATAAAGGAACCAGGTGGGAGAAGGAGAAGGTGGATCTCAAGCGGGCGGAGGAGAGGCTCTCCTACCTGTCCCAGTTCGAGGTCGAGTTTTACATATGCGACATCACCATAAGGGGTCTTAAGCTGAAGTACGAAAACTTCTTCGACTTTGTGAAGATAGTCCCCTCCGGCGTGGGCAGTATAGGGAGGCTCCAGACCAACGGCTTCGGATACATAAAGGTTCTCTGAGAAAATCACTCTGAGGAGGAATCGCCTCCGGATCCCTCTGAAGCTGGAGAATTCTCCTGGGTTTCCTCCTCTTTCTCCCCACCTCCACCTATGAAGGTGCTGATCGCACTCCTTGTGAGCTCCCTTGCCTCTTCGTCTCCTATAAGCCCCGCCTTCTTTGCCTGCTGGATGATCTGCAGGGCTTTATCCACGTTCCTCTCCATGCTTTTCTGGAGGGCTATCTTTGCTGCGTTTTTAAGAGCTTCTCCTCCCAAGCTTTCAGCCATACCCAGGCTCTCCAGAAAGGCTTTCAGAGCGTTCTTCTGGGTTTCCGTGAGACCCGTTATGTCCCTGAATACATCGGATTCGAGGAGGTTCTCGAGCACCGCGGCGAGGTTTGTGGGACTCGGAGCGGCGGGGACGTTCTGTATGGATATTATGGGCTGGGGGAATCCCTGGGTTTTCATATCCGGCGGGGTCTCACGTCTGCTTTCGGCGGATACCTCCGCGATCGCCGGCGGCTGATCGGGACAGGGGGACTCCTCCCACCTCCAGAAGCGGGTTTCATCCTTTTCCTCACAACTGTTACAGCTGCCCATGACCGACTCGGCGAAGACCCCTCTCGTGGGGACGGCTACCCTTACGGGGGGTGGGGGGATGGTGGGGGCGTATGCATCCAGAAGTTCCTCCGCGGATTTGCCTCTGTAGGTAGGATCCAGCTTAAAGCCTGGTGCCACGGGCATAACGAGGCAGTTCCCCACTATCGCGATAACCCTGTTCTCCACAACGGAGGCAACGCTCCTGCCTCCGGAGTTAGGGGCTACAAAGCCGTCCAGCAGCATGTAGCGGCGGTTCGGATCCATGGAAAGCCATAGGACCCTGTGGTAATACTCTATGTTGTGGTTCAGATGTCTGAGCAATCTGCGCGCCATCTCCCTGTCCTCTTTTCTGGGGTTCCGGAGCTCGATCCTGTCGAGGGGTGTGCTCAGAAAGACGGAGTCTCCCGTCGTGGTGTCCCCCTCCACCCTGATCAGATCGTCGTTTACCCTGCGGTTCCTGTATAACTTGTGGTTCAGATACTTCGTTCTGTATCGGAGGAAAGCGCTGCGAACTATGACCTTCGAATTCGGAGGCAGGGTGTATTCGGTGCTTATCCTTACGCCTGCTATGTCCCTTCGCCTTACGGAGGGAATACTCCCCGTGCTGTTGAGCTTCACGTAGAGGGGAGCCCCCTCCTCGTAATCGGACACCAGCGTGGGATCGAGATCCACAGGTTCCTCCCTTCCGTCGGAGAGGATAAGGTGAAACTTGAGGTTCTGAACAAACTTCTCCGCCAGCCGGGGAGCGATCTGCTCCCTGAACACCCTCTCCTT
>DRNB01000123.1 GCA_011375045.1 Aquifex aeolicus | reverse complement strand
CGACGGTGTTCTCCTCAACGGTAACGAAGAGGTCGTATCTGCGCGCCAGACTCTGGAGAAGCTCCTCATCGAGGGGTTTGACGAACCGGGCGTTCACCACCCCTACCCTGATACCTTCCCTGTAAAGCTTCTCCGCCGCTCTGAGAGCCTGATAAACGGGGTATCCTACGGCGAGGATCACCGCATCCTCACCCTCCAGAAGTTCCTCCCAGCTCCCCACGCTGATCTCTTTAAAGCCTTCGGTGGGGACACCGTAAGCCGGTCCCCTGGGATACCTGATGGCGAAGGGCCTATTGCTTCTGAGGGCTGTGTAGAGGAGATCCCTGAGCTCCTGCTCGTCCTTGGGGGCGGAGATCACGAGGTTGGGCACACAGCGCAGGTAGGAGAGATCGAAGGACCCGTGGTGGGTGGGACCGTCGTCCCCCACAAGACCGCCCCGGTCTATGGCGAAGGTTACCGGAAGGTTCTGGAGGGCTACATCGTGAATCACCTGATCGTAGGCTCTCTGGAGGAAGGTGGAGTAGTAGGCGACCACCGGTTTCATCCCCTCGCAGGCGAGACCGGCCGCGAAGGTGGCGGCGTGCTGCTCCGCTATGCCTACATCGAAGAAGCGATCCGGGAAGCGTTTGGAGAACTCCACAAGGCCGGATCCCTCCCTCATGGCGGGGGTTATGACCACCACCCTTTCGTCCGCCTCCGCCAGCTCCACGATAGCCTTCCCGAAGACGGAGGTCCAGGTGGGCGGGGAGGGTTTCTTGATGATCTCCCCCGATTCGATCTTGTAGGGGGCTACCCCGTGCCATTTGACGGGATCCTCCTCGGCGGGTCTGTAACCCTTCCCCTTTCTGGTGACAACGTGGAGGAGAACGGGACCTTTTATCCCCCTGACGTTCTGAAGGGTCTTTTCGAGGGAGGAAAGGTCGTGCCCGTCCACAACGCCTATGTAGTTGAAGCCAAGCTCTTCGAAGATTATCCCCGGAGAGATGAGCCCCTTGAAAAACTCCTCCGTCAGCTTCATGAATCTGAGGGGGGTCTCACCGAAGTGTCTGAGGAACTTCTTGATCCTCTGGCGCGATTCCTGAACAAAGTGTCCGCTTATTATCCTGTTCAGATAGGTGGAGAGGGCGCCCACGTTCGGAGATATGGACATCTCGTTGTCGTTGAGGATTACGATGAAGCGGTGGGGTCTCAGGTGTCCTGCGTTGTTGAGGGCTTCGAAAGCCATCCCCGCCGTCATGGCACCGTCCCCTATAACCGCGATAACGAACCCCTCCTCTCCCTTCATGTCCTTGGCTATCCTGAATCCGAGGGCTGCGGATATGGAGGTGGAGCTGTGCCCCGCCCCGAAGGCGTCGAAAACGCTCTCATCTCTTCTGAGGAAGCCCGCCACACCTCCGTACTGCCGGAGGGTGTGAAAGCTATCCTTTCTATCGGTCAGGATCTTCCAGGAGTAAGCCTGATGTCCTATATCCCATACGATCGTATCCCTGGGGGGTGAGAAAACCCTGAGGAGCGCGATTGTAAGCTCCACAACACCGAGACTCGGACCCACGTGCCCGCCGTTTCTGGAGGTCGTCTGGATTATGTAGTCCCTGACCTCCTGGGCGAGCTCTTCGAGTTCCTCCTGAGAGAGGTTTTTCAGATCCTCCGGACCCGAGTAACTGCGAAGCAGTCTATACCTCTCGATCATATGAGTTAAAAATTATCCTCCTCTCAGAAGAAAATCAATCTGAGAAGCCAGCCAAAGATAAGGGTACCCACAGAAAGACCGAGACCTATGAAGGAGAAGGCTATGCCTATACGCCGCTCTAACTCCCTCTGCTTTATCCAGAGAACTGCGAAGGTGAGGACCGTGTAAACGGCGAGGACAATGCCGAGCCACTTGTGGGGAAAGAGAAATATGAAGGGCGCCTTCTGCTGAACGTACTGGGTTCCAGCCACCGACAGACCGGTGAGCACGGCGAGGGGGGAGAGAACTACCGAGAGAGCGTGGTTTGTGAGGGCGTAATAGAAGGTGAAGGAGGAGTTCCTCAGGAGCGTGAAGTGGAGGAAGTAAGCCGTGTAGCAGAGGATCAGCGCCCCCACCGCGAGGTATATGACAAGGGGGTGGAAGTTCATACCTTACCTCCTTACGCTTGCTTCAAACCTTATTATATCTTCGTATAGAACTTTCAAAATATTCTTATAATCTTCTTT
>DRNB01000122.1 GCA_011375045.1 Aquifex aeolicus | reverse complement strand
GCGCTCCCTGTTCCCGGGTAAAAGGGATACTGGTGGGTGGAGAAGTAGAAGACGGTGTTGTCCTCGTAAAAACTTTTCTGGGTGCCGTTTCCGTGGTGGGCGTCGAAGTCGACGATGTAAACCCTCTCCGCTCCCCTCCTGCGGAGATACAGAGCTCCCACAGCGACGTTGTTAAAGAGGCAGAACCCCATAGCCTTGGCGCGCTCCGCATGGTGTCCCGGAGGTCTGACAGCGCAGAATACAGCCTCCACCTCCCCCTCGAGCAGTCTGTCTATTCCCTCCAGAACGGCTCCCACGGCTGTGAGGGCAACCTCGTAGCTCTTTCCGGTTGCGTAGGTGTCCGGATCGAGGAAGCCTCCTCCGGAGGCGCAGAAGTCGTGTATCTCCTGAACGTAGGCTGGATCGTGGTTAAGCGTAACCTCCTCCACCGTAGCCCGTCGGGGAGTTATCCTCACAACCCTTTCGAGGATACCCTCCTCCTCGAGCCTTGAAACAACAGCGATGAGACGCTCCTTCCGTTCGGGATGATCGGGGTAATCGTGTTTCAGAAAGATCTCATCGTATACGAAACCTGTTCTCATAGCAGGTTATTATAAGTGAGTTAAAATAACTCCGGGTGAGGACGTATAATCTGCTTTACGAAAAAGAAGGGGATCTGGAAGAGCTCGTCGGCAGGTGGAGGATAGAGGACGGCGATAATGTGCTCGTTCAGATCTTTACGGGGATACCGGACAGGAAACACATAGAGAAGATCCAGCGGGAGCTGAAAGCACTCTTCAGAAAGGCGGGGGTCATAGGCACCACAACCGGCGGGGAGATCTACAACGGCAGGGTTTACGAAAGCTCAACGGTGGTGTCCGTGAGCGTCTTCGAAAAAAGCAGGATCAGAACCGCAATCTCGGACAGGGAGAACCCCATCGCTATGGCGGAGGAGCTTGCCTCCTCCCTGAGGGAAGGCAACCCCAAGCTCATCGTATCCTTTGTGGACGGACTCAGATCGAACGGGGACGAGGTGGTGGAAACCTTCGATCGCTACTGCCCCGGCGCAATCCTCGCCGGCGGACTTGCCGGAGACAACTTCACCTTTGGTGGAACGTACACCTTCACGGCTGAGGAGATCCTGCCGGTCGGTGGGGTGGGAGCCTCCATTGTGTCCCCTGATCTTTACGTGACCAGACACTACAACCTCGCATGGATACCCATAGGAAAGGAGATGGTGGTAACGAAGGCGGAGGGAAACAGGCTCTACGAGATAGAAGGAAAGCCTGCGGTCGACATATACAAGGAGTATTTGGGGAGCGCCGCTGAGGATCTCCTCCCCCACATAGCCATAGAGTTTCCTCTGGTATTCGAGAGGGACGGGGTGCTCCTTGCGAGGGCGTGCCTTGGTATAGACGAGGACGGGGCGATGGTTTACGAGGGGAACATCAAGCCCGGCGAGAAGGTTCACTTCAGTATCTGGGATACAGGGGTGATGCTCGACTCCACCGCAACAGCTGTAAGGAAGTTCCGTCTCCATCCCTCGGAGAGCATATTTGTTTACACCTGCGCAGCCAGAAAGTACCTCATGGGTTCGGAGGTGGAGATAGAAACCAAATACCTTCAGGATATAGCCCCTACAAGCGGTTTTCTGACCTACGGAGAGTTTTACACCTTTG
>DRNB01000121.1 GCA_011375045.1 Aquifex aeolicus | reverse complement strand
CTCCTCCTCAATCCGGAGATCATCTACGTCAGCGATATGATAATAAAGGACGCCCTCCGTTCGGTCCGGAAGCTCTTCGATATCCCCATACTCACCCTTCTGAGCGTTACGGCTTCGAACGTTCCGGCGCTGAAGAGAACCTTCGAAGTTTTTCTGAGAGAGGATTCCAAGGACGTAATAAAACTCATAACCAAGGTTGTGGAGCTTTCCTTCGATGAGAAGGGCAAGATAAACTTTAAACTGGTGGATCTGTAACACCCGAACCCCATGCCCAACCTGATGCTAAGACTCGCCTACGTAGGAAGCGGTTACTCGGGCTGGCAGGTTCAGCCTGGGGTTCCCACGGTTCAGGGAACGCTGGAGCTGGCTCTGGAACGCATCCTCGGGGAGCGGGTCAGGATAACAGGATGCTGCAGAACGGATGCGGGGGTCCACGCTCAGGATTACGTGGCTAACTTCAGAACCGATCGGCGGATCGACGAGGGCAGACTGCTCAGAGCCCTGAACGCTTTGCTCCCCAGGGACATAGGTGTTTACGAGGTGAGAGCCGTTCCGGAAGATTTCAACGCCCGCTACTCGGTGTGGGGAAAGGTTTACCTTTACAGGATCTGGAACGCCCCCACCAGGAACCCCTTTCTCTACCCTTTCTCCTGGCAGGTTCCCGTCGATCTCAACCTGCAACTTGTGGAGGATGCCCTCGGACTCCTTTCAGGGGAGCACGACTTCAGAGGATTTGCGAAGTTAGAGGAGGAGAAAAACACCTCCCTAAGACTCGAGGCGTGGATGGAGGTCAGGGGGGAGCTTGTGGAGATCCGCTTCAGGGCTACCCACTTTCTCAGATACATGGTCCGGAGGATAACCGCCGCCGTGGTCAGGGTAGGGGTGGGGAAGATGGATCTGCCGGAGCTTGAAGGCTACCTGAAGGGCAGGCACTGTCCCTTCACCGCCCCCGCCCGCGGGTTAACCCTCGAGCGTGTCCTCCTCTGAAGTTCCTTATAATACTCTCTTAGCCATGTTCAGAGTCGCTGTCCTCGAAGGAGACGGAATAGGTCCGGAGATAATGGAGAGCGCTCTCGCGGTTCTCCGGCAGGTGGAGGATCTCTTTGGAATCGCCTTCGAGTTCCGGAAGGGTCTCATAGGAGGCAGAGCCATAGACGAGAGGGGGGATCCCCTTCCGGAGGAGACGCTCGCTCTGTGCAGGGAGTCCTCGGCGATACTTCTGGGCGCCGTTGGAGGTCCAAGGTGGGACGATCTGCCGACCGATAAAAGACCTGAAAAGGGTCTCCTCAGGATAAGGAAGGAGCTGGATCTCTTCGCCAACCTCAGACCCGCCAAAGTGTGGGAAGCGCTTATAGAGGCATCCCCCCTGAAGCCGGAGATCGTCAGGGGAACGGACATGCTCGTGGTCAGGGAGCTGACCGGGGACGTTTACTACGGGGAGCCGAGGGGCGTCTTCAGAGAGGGGGGCAGGCGTGTGGGGATTAACACCATGAGGTACACGGAGGACGAGATAAGGCGGGTGGTTCGCAGAGCCTTCGAGATAGCGAGGTTGAGGAGGAGGAAGCTGACAAGCGTGGACAAGTCCAACGTCCTCGAGGTCAGCGGTCTCTGGAGGGAGGTGGTCGAGGAGGAAAGCAAAAACTACCCCGACGTCGAACTGGAGCATCTTTACGTGGACAACTGCGCCATGCAGATGGTAAGGCGTCCCACCACCTTCGACGTTATCGTTACGGGCAACATATTCGGGGACATACTTTCGGACGAGGCGGGTGTGGTTGTGGGTAGCCTCGGGATGCTACCCTCCGCCAGCGTGGGGGAGAGATACGCTCTCTACGAGCCGGTCCACGGATCCGCTCCCGACATAGCCGGCAGGGGTGTGGCGAACCCCATAGCCATGATCCTGTCAGCGGCTATGATGCTGCGGTTCTCCTTCGGCATGGAGGAAGCCGCCGATCTTGTGGAGCGGGCGGTGGAGAAAACCCTCTCCGAGGGTTACAGAACCCCGGACATATACTCGGAAGGCTGTAAGAAGGTGGGAACCGCTGAGATGACGGAACGGATAGTAGAGAATCTGAAGAGGCTTAAAGGATGAGGGGACTGCTCCTTCTTCTGATAGCGGGGTTCGCTCTCTCCGCGGAGCTGTCCGGCCTGGGCGATTTCTTCAGGAGAACAGGTTACGTGGTGGACTTCGTGGGGGAGGAGGTTGTCCTGGATCTAGGCAGGGGCAGGGCTTATCAGGGTGAGATCTTCAGGGTTCTGAAGAAGGGCAGGGAGCTGGTTCACCCCCAAACTGGAGAGAAGCTCGGCACCCTCGAGGAGGAGGTGGGAACCCTCGAGATCGCAGAGGTCAGGGACAGGTTCTCCACAGCCCGGGTGCTGGAGGACAGGGGCATAGAGAGGGGGGATAGGGTAAGGCTCAGCGTGGGGTCCGTCTGCTACGTGGGAAGCGAGGAGGGCTTTTACAGGGTAAGTTCCTTCGTGGAGGATCTGAAGAAGGGGGAGGACTGCGACTACGTTATCCGGGAGCTGGAGAAGGGCTACGGTGTGGAGTACCGCCGAAAGGCGGTCGCCTTCTTCGAAAAACCCTCTCCCGAAGCTCCACCGCGGGAAGTCAGAGAGCTGGACTTCAGACTCAGAGCACGCTTTCTCATGACCTTCCCCCGGCTCCCTCTCTCCGCGGACCTCTGCGACTTCACCGGGGAGGGGAGCAGATACCTGACGGTGCTCTTCGGGGACAGGCTTGTGATTTACGAGATGCTCGGGGAGGAGACGGTGGAGTTTGCGACCTACAGACTGCCTTCCGGCTTCCCCGTCTCCCTCCAGTGCGCGGATCTGGGTGAGGGGACCGATCTGGTGCTCGTTAACATGGTAGCCGGAGACTCCGCCAGCTCACTCCTGCTCCGGGTGAAGGAGGGGGTTCCCGTGGTGGTGGAGGAGGGGATCCCCTTCCTGATGAGCGTTCTGGACAGGGAAAATCCCCGGAAGAGCTTTGTGGGACAGCGCTTCGACGCAAGGAACCTGTGGGGTGAGGTCAGGAGCCTGAGCCTGACGGAGGGCAGGCTAAAGGTGGGGGAGAGCTTTCCCGCTCCGCCGGACTTCAGGATAGACTCGGCGACGGCCCGGGGCGACCTGCTCCTCTTTGTGGACAGGCACGGCTTTCTGAGAGCCTTCAGGGGAGAGGAGCTTCTCTTCTCCGCGGAGGGTTTTTCGGGATCCTACACAACGGTGGAGCTGCCGGACACCTACGAGGGGGAGGATCACTACGTCTTCAACCCCAGGATCGCCTTTCTGAGGGAGGAGGGCGGTGTCCTCTTTGCGGTAGTCAGGAACGTCAGCAGTCCCGTTCACAGGTTCCTTGGGGTTACCAAGTTCTCGGAGGGGGAGCTTCACCTGCTCCTCGTGGATGAGAGGGGAAAGGTGGAGCTGAAGAAGGTGGAGGGGAAGAAGTTCGAGGAAGCCATCCAGTCGGCGGTTCCGACCGGCGAAGGAAGCATCCTTGTCCTGACAGG
>DRNB01000120.1 GCA_011375045.1 Aquifex aeolicus | reverse complement strand
TAGGCTCTAATGATATCCTTTCAAAAACAGAGTGAAGTAAGTTAATATCGCTTCTTATTTTTGTCTCCCTCTCCGAAGAGGAATACCAGTCGGCAATCTGGCAGATTACGCTCTCAAGTTCGTCTGTAGGTTTGTGATGCCTTGCTCCCCAGTTTCTGAGCTTTTCCGCATCCTCAGGACTGATTAAATTTTCTTTTACGAGAAAGTTAATGAACACCGATGTTAGGTAAGCGTGTTCGCGTTCATAAACTTCCTTAAGCTGTGGGTTCCAGGCATTTAAGGATTTGTTCAAATCCTTATCGTTGAACTTAAAACCCCTGCTCTTCGCTCTCTGGACAAACTTCCCCACATCGTGGAGTAAGCCTGCAAGGGCGAGAACTTCCCGCTCCCTCATGTTGTATTTTCTCCCTCCGCCTTTAGGATTATAGCACCGGTTCCGGTTTCCACTCTACCCATTCTGAATATTCTTAACGGAGCGGAGCTACGGTTTCTGACATTAACCCCTTCGGGGTGTGGGGAGCAGTTTGATCCTGAGCTTCTCGGGTATGGAAACTATCCTTCCCTGCCTCGTTACACAGTGCCGGGTTCTTCCCTCCGCTCTGAGTTCCCCCTCGACCCTCACCTCGTAAAGGAAGGTAAAGGTGAAGCGATCCACCTCAGAAAGGCAAAGTTGAATCTCAAAAAGCTCGTCGTAAAACAGGGGTTTCCTGAAGGTGCAGGAGGCTTCCAGGAGGACGACCTCGTAACCGCTTTCCCTTATCTCGCTGTAGGGGACGCCTATATCCCTGAGGAACTCCCCCCGTGCCTCTTCGAAGAACCTGAAGTAGTTGGAGTGGTGAACTACCCCCTGAGCGTCTGTTTCGTAGAACTGGACGCGTCTTCTGTATATCATTCCGGGTTTTATGTTACCTTATCCCCGGCGCATTCGGAGCATATGCCGAATATCTCGAGACGGTGGTTGAGGGGATAGAAGCCGTACTGAGCGCACACCTCATCCTGAAGCTTCTCTATATCTTCGTCGACGAACTCTATTATCCTTCCGCACTCGACGCAGACGAGGTGGTCGTGGTGGGACTTTCCGGCGACGAACTCGTATATAGTTCTGTTGTTCTGCTTTATGACCTCCCTGATGACCCCGAACTCCTGAAGGAGCTTTATGGTTCTGTATATGGTCGAGCGGGAAACGCCTCTGTCCGTTTTGTTGGATATCCAGTTCACCAGCTCCTCGACCTCGAAGTGCTTTCCGTAGCTCGCTATGAGGTCTATGAGGTTCAGTCTGCTCTGGGTTACCTTCATGTTCTTGCGCTTCAGAAATCTGGTAAACTCTTTCTTGATCTCCCTGAGACTGACACTCATAACTGGAATAATATACTTAGTTTCATTTTCACCTGCAACTGCTTTTCAAAAGCTCCTCCACCCTTTTCCTGAGCTCCTCCGTTATCTCCTCGTAGCTCCGATCCTCCGGAAGGAGGGGTTTACCCACCTTCACCCGTATCCTGACAGGTCTGGGAAACCAGCTCCCCAAGGGCATGGATTCGTAGGTTCCCACGAGCGCCACGGGAACCACGGGAACCCCCAGCTCCCTGCTCAGTATGGCGACTCCCTTTTTGAACTCCATAAGCTCCCCTGTTCTTGTCCTTGCTCCCTCGGGGAATATGACCACCACCCTGCCGGACTTCAGGAGCCGGGCGGTCTTCTGGAGGGATTCCTTCAGACGCCTGTTTATGTTTACGGTAATTATGTGGGCTAACCTTGCGAAGAGGGAGGTAAGGGGGTTCCGGAAGTAGGTTTCCTCTCCGAGGAAGTAGGTTTTCCGGGCGATCCTGTCGGGGAGAACCGCTGCGAGGACGAAGCCGTCGAGGTAGCTGGTGTGGTTGGGGGCTATTATGAAGGGTCCTTCGGGGAAGTTCTCCGCTCCCTCCAGACTGACTCTGTTGTAGAGTCTGAAGAAGAGCTTCAGAAGCGCTCTTCCGAGGGAGAAGATGAGGGGGTAATCCGGAGGTTCGTAGGGAGGGGCTTTCTCCAGAATCTCCCTCCAGCTTATCTCCCCTGCGGACAGCCTGTTCCTGCGACTGCGGACGAAGTTCACCACCTCCCCCACCGTGCTGTGGACGGAGAGATCCTCCTCCGACAGGGAAACACCGAAGGTCTTTTCCAGAAAGCTCAGAAACTCTATCTTCCCCAGAGAGTCGAGTCCCAAATCCAACTCCAGATGGGAGGAGGGGTAAACGGGGCGTCCGGTTTCCCTCTCGAGGTAGTCCTTTATCAGGCGTCCCTCCTCCGTCTCCAGAAGGGTTGTTTCCTCCTTCTCTGTCCTCTGCTCCTGAGCGCTCCTGTAGAGCTGAGGGAGCAGAAAGCGCTTCAGCTTGCCGAGCCTCGTTTTGGGAAGCTCCTGACTGGTGAGTCTGAAGCCTGCGATCCTCTTCCATTCCGGCAGTCTGCGGTTTACCCTGTCTATGACCTCCCACTTGAGCGTTTCCTGAAGGTTCACCACCCCCATCTCCCTGACTTTTTCGAGGTCTGGATAAAGGAGGGCGTGGAGCTTTCCGTCCACCTCCAGAACACCTGCCTCCTTCACAAGGTCGCTCTCCTGAAGGATGAGGGCTTCTATCTCCTCCGGATTTACGTTCTTCCCTGTTCCGAGAACGAGGATCTCCTTCTTCCTCCCCGTTATATACAGGTAGCCTTCCTCGTCCATGTGTCCAAGATCCCCCGTGTGGAACCAGCCGTGTTTTATGGCTTCCGCGGTCTCCTTCTCCCTTCTCCAGTATCCCTTCATCACGTTGGGACCTCTGACGAGCACCTCCCCCTCCTGTGAGATCCTGACGGATACGTCCTTTATGGGTAACCCCACGGATCCCAGCTTTATCCTGTCCGGAGGGTTGAAGGTTACGATGGGTGAGGTCTCGGTCAGTCCGTATCCCTCCAGAACCGTGAAGCCGAGGGCTGTGAGATCCTCAGCCACCTTCAGATCGAGCTTCGCTCCACCGCTGACCATGAACTTGATGTTTCCCCCGAAAACGCTGTGAACCTTTGCAAAAACCTTCCTTCTCAGGGAAGGGGAGGGCACCCTCTTCATGAGGGCAAAGATCCCCCTTGTAAGGAGGTTTCCCTCTATCCTCTCCATTATCCTCCTGTGGAAAAGGTTGTAGAGTCGGGGGACGCCTACGAGGATGGTGATCCGGTAGGTCTGCAGTTTGCTCAGGATGTCCTCGGGCGTGAGTCTGTCCAGAAAGACCACGGTGGCTCCCAGATGCAGGGGAAGCAGGAGGGTAACCATCAGAGGGTAGGAGTGGTGGAAGGGCAGTATCGCGAGGGTCGAGTCCTCTCTGGTGGCTATTCCCGTCTCGCTGACCCCCTCTATGTTGGAGAGCAGGTTTCCGAAGGTGAGCATAACCCCCTTGGGTTTTCCCGTTGTTCCGGAGGTGTAGAGGATCAGAGCCACGTCCTCCCGGCTCCTGCTGATGGCTTTGCTGTGGGGTCTGGGCAGGGTGAGGGTGTCGTAGTTGATGACCTCGATACTTCTCCCCGAAAGCTCCATCGCCTTCCTCACGTTTCCGGCGGTCTGCTCCGAGCAGAAGACGAGCGCCGGCTCCGAGTCCTCGATCACGTAGGCTATCTCCTCGGCTTCGGACATGAAGTCCACGGGAACAGCCACCGCTCCCCTCTGCCACACACCGAAGAGGGAGTAAACCCACTCGGGTCTGTTCTCCGAAACTATGAGGACCCGTTCGTCGGGCAGAACGTCCGCGAGTCTGGCGAAGGAACCTGCGTGCTCTATCAGCTCAGCGTAGCTTATCTCCCGTCCCCTGTGGATGAGCGCCGTTTTACCGTGGTCTTTCAGCATCTGATCTTAATACAATATAGCGAAACACGGGGTAAGCCTTCCGCTATGAAGTTTTTGCTCGAAAAGAACCTCTCCAGACTTGCAAAGTGGCTGAGGTTCCTCGGACACGACGTAAAGGTTCTCGAAGGCGGGATAAGCAGGGAGGCTCTGGCGAGGAATCAGGACAGGGTCTTCCTCACCACATCGAGCAGATGGGAGAGAACCCTGAAAAAGGCAGGTATGAGCTACCTTGTGGTTCCGAGGCACGACTGGGAGCTTCAGCTGTGCGCTGTGCTGAGGCACTTCGGTCTCGAGGCAACGCTACGGCTGGACAGGTGCGCTTACTGTTCGGAGAGGCTGATCCCCGTAAGGAAGGAGGAGGTGAGGGAGAGGATCCCCCCAAGGGCTTACGAGAGCGCCTACGACTTTACCCTCTGTCCCCGGTGCGGTGCTCTCTTCTGGAAGGGGACCCACTTCGAGGGCATGAGGCGTATGCTCGACAGGGTGCTGGAAAGGTGCAGACCCTCCGGAGGATCTGCCGGCTAAACTATTCCTATGCGCATCGCCGTGATAGACACAGGGTCTTACTCCGTTCGCCTCACCGTGGCGGAGGTGAAGGACAGCAGGCTGAACATCCTTCTGGAGAAGGGCTACATAACCTCCCTGGGGAGCGGGGTCAAGAAGGAGGGAAAGCTCAGGAGCGATCGGATCGAAGAGACCCTTCGGGTGTTGGAGGACTACCGGAGGGAGATAGATAAGCTCGGGGTGGACCGGGTGGTGGTGGTCGCAACGGAGGCTCTGAGGAGGGCTCGAAACGCCGAAGAGTTCATCGAACTTGTGAGGAAACGGACCGGCTTCGAGGTAAGGATCCTGTCCCCTGAGGAGGAGGGACGTTTAGCCTTTCTTGCAACCGCGTACTCCCTGAGACCGGAGGGCTACTTCGTGGTGGTGGATCAGGGTGGGGGTTCGACGGAGTTCGCCTTTGGAAGGGATCTGAAACCTCAGGAGGTGATCTCCCTTCCCTTCGGTATAGTCGATCTCACGGAGCGCTTCCTCAGACACGATCCACCCCTCGAGGAGGAACTTCTGTCCCTGCGGGCCTTTGTAAGGGACAGGGTGCTGGAGCTGAAGAGGAACGTGGACGATATGATCGGTCTGGGTGGAACAATAACCACAGTCGCCGCCCTCGAGTACGGTGTTTACCCCTACGATCCCCTAAAGATCCACGGAAGAGAGATCAGCCTCAGCGCCCTGAAGAGGTGGCTCGGTGAGCTGGTCCGTCTGACCTTGGCGGAGAGAAGCAGGAAGTTCAGGCAGATAGAGGACAGAAGAGCGGAGGTTATACCCGCGGGCGTTGCGATGTTTGTGGAGATTATGGAGGTCTTCGAGAGGGAGCGTATAAAGGTGGGCGACTGGGGCGTTAAGCACGGACTCATAGTCAGCTGTGCCCTCGGTGCTTCCGTATAATATTCTTTCGTGAAGAACACGACCTATAACCTTGTGGGGTTTCTGATCCTCGTTTCCCTGTCCATCGCCGTGGTCTTTTACAAGCCCGTGAACCTCGGTCTCGATCTGAAGGGTGGAATATCCCTGGTCCTCGAACCTGACTACGGCAGGGCGATCAGGCACGAGTACGAGAGGGTAGCCCGTCTTGTGGAGGAGAAACTGAGGGAGGCAGGGTTCAGGATCCTCGATGTGGTAGCCTACGAGAACAGGGTGGAGGTGGAGTATCTGGAGGAGAAGGAGCTTCCCCAGATCCGCACAGCTCTTCAGCAGATAGTAGAGGACGCTAACATCGAACAGCCGAGGGAGGGCGTGCTCCTCCTGCGCTTCTCTGAAGCTTATCTGGAGCAACTGCGCCGGAGCATCCTCGATCAGACCATAGAGGTGCTCAGGGACAGGATAGACAAGCTGGGGGTGGCTCAGCCTGTCGTTACCCGGCTGGGCGGGGAGAGGGTCCTTATAGAGCTTCCGGGCTTTCTGGACATAGACAGGGCGAAGAGGATAATAGGAAGCACAGCTTCCTTGGAGCTGAGGCTTGTTATAGACAGCTCCTTTTCCCGGGAGGAGCTGGAGCGCAGACTCACCAAGGATACCGAGATACTCCCTTCCCGGGAAGGGGGTGAGTGGTTTTTGGTCGACAGGATACCCGTCATCTCAGGCTCGGATCTCAAGACAGCCTACACCTCTCAGGATGAATTCGGACGACCCGCCGTGGGCTTCGAACTCAAGAGCGAGGCGGCGGGTAGATTCGGGGAGTTCACCTCGAAGAACATCGGCAGGCGCTTGGCTATTGTCCTCGAGGACAGGGTGGTTTCAGCTCCCGTGATCCAGAGCAGGATCTCGGACCGGGGGCAGATTACGGGCAACTTTACACCTCAGGAGGTAAGGGATCTAGCGCTCATCCTCAGAACCGGCTCACTCCCCACGAGCGTTTCCATCCTTCAGGAAAAGGTGGTAGGACCGTCCCTCGGCAGGGACGCCATAGAGCAGGGGGTAAAGGCGGGCGCTCTGGGCTTTGTGCTCCTTCTGCTCATAGTGATCGCCCGGTACAAAACCGCCGGCGTGTCGGCGACCGTGTCCATCCTCATGAACGCTCTGCTTCTGTGGGCTGGTCTTGCGGGTCTGTCCGCCACCCTCACCCTTCCGGGGATAGCGGGGATAATACTGAACATGGGCATCGCCGTGGACTCCAACGTTCTGATCTTCGAGAGGGTCCGGGAGGAGCTGAGGCTCGGGAACACCCTGAGGAAATCCATAGAGCTGGGTTACCGAAAGACCCTCAGCGCCGTGTGGGATACTCACGTTACGCTGCTGGTAGCCTCCCTGATCCTCTTTCAGTTCGGGAGCGGACCGGTCAAGGGCTTTGCCACGACGCTCGCCATAGGGACGATAGCCAGCTTCCTGTCCAACGTTTACTACGCCAAGGTTTTCCTCGATTTCCTCGCCAAGAGGAGATGGCTCAGGCTGTGATCTCAGAAGCTCCTCCCTATCTGACCTATGAGGTCGTAGATGGGTAGCAGCAGGCTGATCATTACCACAGCCATAAACGTCCCCACGGTGATGATGATGAGGGGTTCTATGACCTTCGCTATGTTCTGGGTTATGTGATCCAGCTTGCCGTAGTAGTACTCCGCAAGGTAGCTGAGCTGTTCCTCCAGACCCCCCGTTTCCTCACCGACAGCCACCATCCTCACCATCAGGGAGGGGAAGAGACGGGTTCTCCGCATACCCTCGCTTATGGTGCCTCCTCCGGTAACGTGCTCCCTGAGATCACCCACCGCCTTCCTGAAGACCCTGTTGTTGAAGGAGGTTTCGAGGGTTCTGAGGGTATCGTAGAGGGATACCCCCGCGGAGACCATGAGCCTCATGTATTCCGAGAAAAAGGCGTAGTTGAAGCTCAGGAGGACGCTCCCCACAACGGGAATCCTGAGGAGCGTTCTGTCCGTTACGTAGCGGAAGCGTTCGCTTCTGCTCCTTGCGACCGCGAAAGCCAGTCCGGCGGTCGCGATCAGGGCAACCGCGAGGGGCGCATACTCCTGCAGGAAGCCTGACACGTGCAGGACCGCGACCGTGATCGCCGGCAGCTCCACCCTGAGGTTGCTGAAAAGCTCGGCGAGTTTGGGCAGAACGTAGAGAAGCCAGAAGAGGAGAGCGATCGTTATCGTTGTGAGGGCAAAGGCGGGGTATATGAGAGCCTGACGTACCCTGCTCAGGAACTCCTCGAGGCGTCGGTAGTGCTCCGATATGTCCCTGAATATCCTGTCGAGGTTTCCCGTCTCCTCACCTATCCTGATAAGGCTCACGGCTATGGAACCGAACACGCGCTCGTAGCGTGCCATCGCCGAGGAGATGGAGAGACCCGACTGGATCCTGTAGGCTATGTCCTGAAGCATCTCCTTTACTGCCGGGTTCTCCACGTCCTCCGCCAGATCCCACATGCCTGTGCTCAGGGGAACTCCGGAGCGGGCGAGGAGGTGGAGGTTTTCGAAGAGATCCACAAGATCCTTCCTCTTTATCCTCCTCAGGTTCAGGAGCCTCGAGAGTCTGCCTACGAGATCGGGTCTGCGCTCGATCCGGACGGGCGTCAGGTTCAGAAAGCTCAGGAAGGAGAGAAGCTGGGCGTCGTTCTCCGCCTCCACAGTTCTGGAGATCTCCCTTCCCGCGCTGTCGACGGCTCTTATCTGGTAGTAGGGCATCAGCCTATCACCCTCCTGATCTCCTCCGGCGTGGTTACACCCTTGAGGACCTTGAGCAGTCCGTCCTCCTTCATGGTTCT
>DRNB01000119.1 GCA_011375045.1 Aquifex aeolicus | reverse complement strand
TCAACTTGCCCGCTGACACGGTGATCATAGGGGTCAGAGCCTTCTACGACAGAAGGGAGAGGGAGTGGAGGATACTTCCCTCCCAGATAGACATACTCCAGATGGAGGGAAGGGCGGGCAGACTCGGCATGAAGGAAAAGGGCTACTCCTACATCCTCACTTACGGAGCCAGACCCGAGAGGGTGAAGGAGGAGATCAAAAGCAGGATGGAGGGCGAGTTCACCCCCTATCTGAGGGAGAGGCTA
This sequence comes from Aquifex aeolicus, assembly GCA_011375045.1. Lineage (GTDB taxonomy): Bacteria > Aquificota > Aquificia > Aquificales > Aquificaceae > Hydrogenivirga > Hydrogenivirga aeolica_A. The sequence continues at coordinate 6,615 of DRNB01000119.1, read as the reverse complement.
TCCGGAGGTTACCTGAGCGGGGAGCTGGAGAGGATACTCAGTCTGTTCGTCCTCATAGGCTTCCTCTACGAGGGGAGCGACTTCCGGCGCTTCCTCCGCAGAACCTTCTCCCTCAGGGATCTGTCCGAGGATCCGGTCATAGAGGGTGTCTTCGAATGGCTAAAGGACACAGGCTACATAGAGGGAAACCGGCTCAGCGACAAAGCCCTCTTCTGCATAAGGTCGGGGATGTCCCCCGTGAATTACGAGGAGTTTCTGAGGAGGAGGATCCTCGGTCTGGAAAAGCTCACCGTCGTCAGACCTCTCCTCTTTGTAAAGCGCTTCGACGGACTGTTCGACTTCGTGAAGGAGGGGGACAGCTTCCCCGAGGACGAGCTTTTTATCAGAAGCAAACTCGCCCCCTGCGGGAGCGAGTGTTTCGAGGACAACACCCATCAGTTCCTCTTCTACATAGAGGGTCTGACCTTCAAGTACAGGAACGTCCAGCATCCCCCCGGGGAGTTCTCCTACCTCGGAACCGACGCCCTCCACCTCCTCAGGGTCCTCTTGGACATAAGGAAGTTCGGGGATCTGGAGTGGAGCAACGAGGAGATCCTGAAGGTAGCCCACTCCGTAAAATACGGTCTGACGGAGGAGTTCTCGGCTCTGGGGGGTGTGAAGGGGATAGGACACATAAGAGCCAACCTCCTCAAGAGGCTGCTGATAGAGGAGGGACTCCAGCCTCCAGCCCTCGGAACACCTACGGGGGAGTTCCTGACCTATCTGAGGGAAAACCTCAGCGGCGATCTCGAAGACAGGCTGAGGGAGATCCTCGAAAGGGACCGCTACAGGGGAACCGGCGAGAGGGTGGAGAGGGAAGTGGGACAGGTTCTCAGGAGACTCGAAGGGAACAGCAGGGGTTTCCTCGTGGACGACCGCATACTGAGGACCTTCGGACTCTTCCTCCTCGGACCCCACGCCCTCCGGATGAGGAAGGAGGAGCTTCTCGCAAACTGCTTAAAATGTGAAAGCCGTAGGGACGATTAAGAAGCGATGAGGGTTCTGCTCATAGAGGACGACCCCATCTTGGGGGAGAGTGTCAGGGAGTTTCTCGAGCTGAAGGGGTGCGAGGTAGAGTGGGTCAGGGACGGGGATGAGCTCCCCGACGTAAAGGTAGCGGAGGGGTTCGATGCGGTTGTCCTCGACCTCATCCTCGGTCCCAGGAGCGGGGAGGATATCTTAGCGGAGATGCGCCGGCGGGGTGTGAAAACCCCCGTCCTCGTCCTCACAGCCAAGCGAACCCTCACGGACAAGGAAACCTGCTTCAACCTCGGAGCGGACGACTACTTGACCAAACCCTTCGAACCCGAGGAGCTTGTTCTCAGACTCAGGGCGCTCGTGAGGAGATACCTTCCGGAAAACCGTGTGGTCTTGGGGGACGTGGAGGTAGATCTGGAGGGGAGAAGCCTCAGAAGGGGGAACGAGGAGCTGAAACTCTCCAGAACAGCGTGGGAGCTTCTTCTTCTCCTCCTCAGGAACAGGGGCAGGGTGGTTACCACCGAGACTATACTCAACTGCATCTGGGGAGACAAGCCTGTGGGCAGCGATGTGGTCCGGGCTTACATCAAGGAGCTGAGAAAAGTTCTACCGCCTGAAACCATAAAGACATACAAGGGAGTGGGATACAAGCTCGAATGAGGTTCGAATACAGGATACTGCTTCTCCTCTCCCTTGTTATAGCCTGCGGTTTTACCTTCATAAACTTCCTGAGCCTTGTTTATCTGAGGGATGCGGTAGAGGAGCAGTTAAGGGAGGAAGCCCGGATCTATTCGAAGCTCCTGCTCTACAACAGAACAGAGAAGCTGCCCGAACATATGAGGATATCCGAAACACCCCTGCCCCTGAAGGGATATAGCCTCATCCTCTACACAGGTAAGCACTACGTCTTTGTGCGGGAGGATTACGTGAGAAACAGACTTCTGGGCTACGCTCTCTCCCTCTTCTTCTGGGAGGCAGGTCTCGTGATCGTGCTTCTCTCCCTTTTCTACCTTACGCTCGTCAGAAACCTCAGAACCGAGAGGGAGCTTACCGATCTGCTGAACGTGATGCTCCTGTCCCTCACCCACAGACTCGGAAACTTTATCGCCTCCCAGAAGGTTAACCTTCAGCTTCTCGGCGAGTCCCCACCTGCCCGGAGGCTCAGGCTGAGTCTGGAGGATCTCGAGAGGAGCTACCACAGAACCTTCAACCTCCTCGAAACCCTGAGAAGGGAGAAGAACGTAAGGGAGGAAAGGGTGAACGTGGTGGAGGTGGTCAGGAGCGCCTTCTCCACCCTCGAGGGGGACGGCAGGAAACTCCGGCTGGACGCGCCCTCCGGAGAGCTCTTTGTGAGAACGAACCCCGTTTACATCGAACTTCTTGTATCCCTGCTTCTCGAAAACGCCCTCAAGTACTCTAAAAGTCTGGTTCACGTCAAGCTCTGCCGGACGAAGGAGGGGAAACCCCTCCTCCTCATAAGGAACGACGTGGGGGAGCGCGCCGGCGGCAGCGGCACAGGTCTTCAGATAGTCAGGTTCATAGCCCAGAAGCTGGGAGCGGATCTGAGGATAAGGGTAAGGAGAAGCTTCACGGTTCTCGTTGTTTTCTGAATTCACGATTTTTTCATAGCTCCTCTCATCCTTAAACTCAGGAGGTCGAACATGAGGCTAAGGGAGTGGGTGGCAGGCAGCGCGGTTCTTCTGACTTCCCTCTCCTTCGCCGGGGAGGAGTTCAGGGCAAGCGGTATAGTCGAGAGGATAGAACCCGGCAGGGTTGTTCTGAACGTAAGCTCGGACAACTGCTCGGGCTCCCACGAGCTGATCCTGAAGGATGTCAGGATGGAGGGGGTTCTCTCAGAGGGACGGAAGATTTTCTTCAGGGCAAGCGGGAACCCCTGCCTCGAAGAAGAGGTTTACCTCCTGGAGGTTCGCTCCGGAGTCTTCGAGGAGGCTGAGGATGAGCAGGCTGAGGATTGATCTGTTTATAGGCGGCGTAGCCCTTGCTGTGGCGCTCCTCGGAGCCTTTCGGGTAGCGGGCGCCCAGAGCGCCTGCAACGTTCCCCCCTTCCTCACAACCGCGGTTTCCCCCAACATCCTCTTTGTTATAGACGTGAGCGGTTCTATGGACTGGAGCGCCTACAACCCGCGTGCGGACGGGAGGGGATGGTGTAACGATTCGGCGGGATGTGGCTGGACTTACACAGGGAACGAGGAGGGCTACTTTATCCCCGACCACGTTTACGCCTTCAACGCCTCGACGAATTACTGGGAGGAGACCACAGCCTCCCCTGATCCCTGTCCCAACAGGGTCAACGACCTGGATTACTCCAGAGCTTACAGGGGATCGTGTCTCAACTTCCTCCTCATGTCCCGTATAGATCTGCTCAGATGGGCTGTAACGGGGGGCAGACCGAGAGAGTGCGATTACAGCGACCCCTTCGATACCTTCGAGTGTGATCCCGATCTGGTGTGCACGGGAACCACCTGCGTTCTGGAAACTACGAGCACGTGGGACAGGGTTCTTGTGCCAAAGGAGAGGGTAAGGGGAATCCTTCAGATCATGGAGGAGGAAGTGTCCCGTCCAAGGTTCGGTGCGCTCTTTTACTCCGCCGGCCTGAGAACCCAGAAGGTTTACATAGGGGACTACCCCTACACGGGAGGTGGAAGTCCGGGTGCCGCCGATCCCGATTACCCCTACACCTATCTGAAGCGCTTTATAAATAGGGTAGAACCCGACGGGGGCACCGGAACAGCCATAGCCATGTGGGAAGCTTACGACTACTTCAAGCAGAGCAACGACCACAACTACGATAACGGCTTCGATATAGCAGACCCCAGTAACCCCAACGATCTCTATAAGGATCCCCTCTACGTGTGCGACGCGAACGGTCAGAACTGTCAACCCGCCCCGTGCGCCAAGAACTTTGTGATCCTTGCCTCCGACGGGCAGTGGAACATAGGGGGGCCGGCGAACAGCGTCAGCGTAACCTGCACCATAGACACGGGCTACGAGTTCGAATCGGCAGATCCTGTGGTCCCCGCTTACAGGATCCACAGGGACACCCTCAGAACGCTCACGGCTCTCGGTCAGACTTATGAGGTGAACGTTTCAGCCGTTTACGCTCTCGGTCTCTTCCTCGGGGGAACGGGGGAGCTGTCCCTTCAGAACGTTGCCATGTACGGTTCCTTCGATACCTCCGCGGGAACCTGGCCCGGAGGAACGAGCGGTTACCCCACCCTGTCAGCCATCGACAGCGGCTCCTTCTGCTCCGCAGGGATAGATGACTGCACCGTTTACACCGACGGCACGCCTGACGGGGATGACAAAGGAAGCGCCTGCACCCCCCTGCCGCCCTCCTCTCCCGATTGGGATAAGGACGGGGACGGTGTCCCCGATACCTTTCTGAACGCCAGGAACGCCGTGGAGATAAAGGAGAGTCTGCTCGCCTTCATAAGGGATATACTGAAGAAGACCTCCTCCGCCAGCTCCGTATCCATCCTATCGAGGAGGGGAACGAAGGGTAACTCGGTCCTGCAGGCGGTGTTTTACCCCCAGAAACCCTTTCCCGGCGACTTCAAGGTGGACTGGGCGGGCTTCCTCTACAACTACTGGTTTTACTACACCACCACGGAGCAGAACGTAAGGGAGGACACCGATGAGGACAGGATCCTCAACATAGAGCGGGACTTCATCCTCGATTTCAACGTGGACGCCTCTGGAAACCTCGTTATCTACGGGGACGATCCGACCACCGCCACCTCCCCCGACGCCACCTACCTGTCCCTCGATGAGGTTACACCTGTGTGGGAGGCGGGTGAGATCCTGAAGAACAAGGATCCCGCGGACAGGAAGATCATATCCGTGGGGCTCGATCTGCTCGGCAACGAGGTGGTCGCCGACTTCACGGTTGCCAACAGGGATCTCTTCGATCAGTTCCTCGGGGACGTGGCTTACTTCCCCTCCTGTCTCACAGCCTCGGGGGATCCCTACGAGAACCTCATAAGGTTTACGAGGGGGGAGCACATAGAGGGGTGCAGGGACAGGCGGGTCGATACCTCCGGCAAAGTCTGGAAGCTGGGGGACATCGTGTACTCCACACCTGCCATAGTCGATTACGGACGCTTCGGTATGGTGTTCGTGGGTGCGAACGACGGTATGCTCCACGCCTTCAGGATCGGAGCCCTGAGATCGGACGGTCTCTCGGGTAGCGAGATCGTCAAGATATGCGATGAGAGGACGGGAAGCTGCACGAGGGTGGAGATAGGCGACGAGGAGTGGGCTTTCATCCCCAAGAACGCCCTCCCATACCTGAAATACTTAGCGGATCCGAACTATAGCCATCTCTACCTGGTGGACCTGCAACCCTACATCCTCAGACTGGACAGGAACGGAGACGGGGTTCCCGAAACGGCTGTTCTCATAGGCGGTATGCGTCTGGGGGGTGGCTGTGGATGCACGGGAACGAGTTGTGCCTCACCTCCCTCTTCTTCCTGCTGTAACAACCCGCCTCCGGACACCTGCGATCTCACCGATCCCGCAAACTGCGTGGGCTTCTCCTCCTACTTCGCCATAGATATAACGGATCCCTTCAACCCCGAGCTCCTGTGGGAGTTTTCGGATCCGGATTTAGGCTTCAGCTACTCGGGACCCGCCTACATAAGGGTAGGTGGAAAGGACTTTGTGATGTTCGTCTCGGGACCCACCTCCATGTGCGGCGACGCCGCGCAGGGCTTGAAGATCTTTGTGCTCGAGATGGACTCAAACTGGAACGTAGCCACAAGCTACGTGATCACCGACAACGCTACGAACGTAACGCTCCCCTCCCGCCACGTGGTTATAGAGGATAGCACCCTTGCCAGCTTCAACAATTCCTTCGGAGGCAGGCTGTTCACCGAAGGGGTGGATTACAACAACGACGGGGATACGGACTTCGTCTTCTTCGGGGTCAACTCCCTGTCGGGGGGCGTCTGGCATGGGAACGTTCTCGGCGTGCGGATAACTGGTCCGGACCCCTCCGATCTGACCAACCCCTGGGATGTGGTAAGACTGTTCAACAGCAGCATCGAACCGATAACTTCTAAGGTGGAGTTTATGAAGTGCTTTGGGATGAACTACCTCTTCTTTGGAACCGGCAGGTGGTTTTACAAGGAGGACTCTCCGGGTCAGAACGCCAACGATACGGAAAAGCTCTACGGGGTACGCATCGACGGCTGTCTCTTCAGCGGAAGCTGTAACATAAACGCTATCCACAGCTCCAACGACGCCTGCACAGAGCTGTCGGGAGGCAACGATCTGTTCAGCTGGTACAGGGAGCTGGCACCCAGGGATACGGACTACTACAAGGAGAGGCTTATCTCCGATCCAGCCGTAACCAACTTCGATGTGATAATCTTCGCCACCACCCAGCCCACGGGCAACCTGTGCGGATTCGGTGGCAGATCCCGGCTCTGGGGTCTCAACTGTGCCACGGGACAGGGTCTTGAGGATACGAGCTGTCCCAACTTCATAGCCATGCCCCCTCCGGAGATGACGGTGCTCCTGCAACTTTCGCGGGGCAACATAGAGGTTATAGGGAAGGGCGACTTCACCGAGGAAAAC
>DRNB01000118.1 GCA_011375045.1 Aquifex aeolicus | reverse complement strand
CCTAATATCCCGATGGGATCGTTTCTGATAACAGGAACCGACACGGGTGTGGGCAAAACCTTTGTAACCTACAACCTGGCTTACACCCTCAGAAGCTTAGGTGTAAGGGTGGGATGCTTCAAGCCCGTGGAGACCGGGGTAAGCGGGCTTCCGGCGGACGGAACGCTGCTTGCGGGGGTAACAGAACAGGATCTGTCCGAGGTCGTTCCCGTAAGGTACACCCTGCCCGTTGCCCCCTACGCCGCCCAGCTGGAGGGGGAGGACCCCCTTTCCCTCGATGAGCTGCGGGATCGTTTCGAGAAGCTCCGGAGCAGATACGAGGTGCTCCTTGTGGAGGGAGCCGGAGGTATAGCTGTTCCCCTTTTAAGGAACTACACGTACGGGGATCTTGCCCGGGAGTGGGATCTCGAGGTCCTTGTGGTGGGGCGGGCTGGCTTGGGAACGCTGAACCACACCTTCCTCACCCTGTTTTACGCTAAGAGCCTTGGTCTCAGGGTGCGGGGTGTAATCCTGAACCGCTTCTCCGGCAGTGATCCCTCCGAGAGAACCAATCCCCTCGTGGTTAAGGAGATGACGGGCTTCGAGCCCGTGTGTTTGAGGGAGAGCGAAAGCCTCCTCCTTCCCGAAGAGGAGCGCAGGCTACTTCTTAACCTTGTCGGGTTTTAGTCCGTAGTAAAAGGACACCTGCTCCACCAGCTCCCTGAAGTAGGGGGCGTTCACAACCCCACCGAAGAGGTTTTTTCCCCGGGGCTCGTCCACCACTATAACGGCTACAAAGCGGGGATCCGTGGCGGGGAAGAAGCCGGCGAAGTAGGTAACCACCCTGTCCCGGGAGTATCTGCCCGTCCTTAAATCGAACTTCTGGGAGGTTCCCGTCTTACCGGCTATGGTGAAGTAGCGCGAGCGCGCTCTCCTGCCGGTTCCCCTTTCCACCACGTCGATGAGCGCTCCCCTGAGCCACCTCAGCGTCCTTTCGGAGAGGACGTTCTCCCTCCACGTCCGAACCTTCTCCCTGAAGAGAACCCTGCCCTCCGAGGATACGATCTCCTTAACTATCCTCGGTTTAACGATCCTTCCGGTTGCAAGTCCTCCAAAGGCAACGGCTACGTTGAGGGTGTTCATCGCTATACCCTGCCCTATGGAGGCGTAGAGGATGTTGGCGGGGTAATTCAGATTGGGTATGCGGGGGTTGGCTTCCCCCGGAAGTATCCCGAACCTTCTGTGGAGGTGAAAGCTCTCTATAAGCTCCTCCACGTCCTTCTTCTTGAGCAGGGAAGCTACCTTTATGGTTCCCACGTTGGAGGAGTGGATGAGAACTTCCTTCAGGCTGATCCTCCCGAGCCTCCTCATGTCCCTGACGTATCTGTCGTAAACCTTTATCCTTCCCCTTCCTGTGTTGACCCTGTAGCCAGCCGTAACGTAACCCTTCTCGTAAGCCCAGCCGATAAAAAAGGGTTTCATTATGGATCCCGGTTCGAAGGAGTCGGTAACCACGTAGTTCCTTCTCTTCTCGGGAGGGTATCGCTGGAATCTGTTGGGATCGTAGTAGGGATAGGTGGTCAGACCCAGAATGTCGCCGTTCCTCAGATCCATAACGAGCATAGAGACCTTCTTGGGTTTCCACCTCTTCACTATCCTCCTTCTGATCCTCTCCAGTATGTTCTGAACCCCGAGATCGAGGGTAAGGATCACGTCCCTCTCCTCTCCCAACATACCCCTGAGGGGGTGCAGGTATATCTTCCCGAGCCCACCGTTCATGTATATGAGCGCTGAGGAGAAACCACCTCCGAGGTGTTCGTCCAGAGCGTACTCGAGCCCCTCCAGACCCTTGCCGTCCACCCCCACAAAACCCAAGAGGTTGGACGCTGTAAACCTGTTCGGATAGTAACGGGTGTACTCCTCCTGAAGACCCACGAACCGGGAGTTTCCCGTTCTGACGATGAGATCTCTTATCCTCTCCTCAAGATCCCTGTCGATTCCCCTCAGTATCCTTACCGGTCTCTCGGAGCCAGCCCTTATGCGCTCCTCTATCCTTTCAGCGGACACACCCGTTATCTTAGAGAGTTCCCTGATGAACTCCTCCCTGCTTTGCAGGCGGGAGGTGTCGGGATGCACGTAAAGGGAAAAGGTGGGCACGCTGAGGGCGAGATCCCTCCCACCTGAATCCTTTATGCTCCCTCTGTAAAGGGGTATCCTGATGGTCGATACCCTGTCGAAGCTCCTCTTTATTCTCTCCGCAACCTCGCTTTCCTTGGTAACCTGAAGGTCGAGGATCCTCAGGGAAACCAGGAGGAGGATACCGCAGAAGATAAAGAAGACGGTTTTTAACTTTGCCTCGAACTTTCTCCTGTATCCCCAGCCCTGCTCCAAGTTATTTCACCGCTCTACTGATAGCGCATCAGGCTCGGGTTGAGCAGATCGGGGTAGCTCGCCTCCATCTCGTAGTCGAAGAGCTGCCTGCGCACCCGTGCCAGATCGGATCTGGACGGTCTGAAGGGGTAGCTTCTGATGTCGGAGGCGGGGCTGTCCCCGAAAGGTCTGTTGCAGGCAGCCTCGGTGGTTTTGCCCCTGCAACCGGAGGTCATAAAGGGTTTCCCGCTCCAGAACACTTCTTCGAACACCTCCTCCGGAACACCCCAGTCGACGATCTGATCCCTTTCGTTGAAGCGCATATCCTCGTAGCGTGCTATACCGTTGTCTATAAGGTAGCGTGCCATCTGAACCCTTCTGTACTGGGGTGCGGGACAGGGTTTCTCCTTCTCCATAAGGGAACCCTCCTCGGGGTAGAAGGAGAAGAGGTGGGTTCTTGCTCCCAGATCCCTTACCCTCTGGATGACCTCGACCATTTCCCTTTCCGTTTCACCGAGCCCCACTATGAGATGGCACCCCGCGTAACCGTCTCCCATAACCTCCGCACACCACTCCAGAACCTTCCAGTAGGTATCCCACCTGTGGGGGCTGTTCATGGGTCTGCCCCTCAGTCTGTCGAACAGCTCCGGCGTGGCGGCGTCTATGGCGACCGTGAGCGTGTCCGCCCCGAGCCTTCTGTAATCCTCTATGTCTTCATACCTCTGACCTGTGGCGTTCATGAGAACGGAGATGAAGATCCTGTCCCCGAGCCTCTCGTTTACCTTCCTGAGCACGAACTTTGTGTCTTCGACGGCCCGGGGGTGCGTTATCTGGGAGATGCACAGTCTCTCCGCGTGCCCCACCTTCTCGGTTCTGCTGAGCACCTCCTCTAACGGAACGGTGGGCCATTCGACCCTTATAAAGTTCTTCTTGGAGTATTCCATCTCCCGTGCCTTCTGGAGTCCGCAGTAAGCGCAGGTGGCGTGGCAACCCGAGGGATAGGTGAGCAGGGTGTTTATACAGCTGAGCTTTGCGTTTCCGTAAAACTGGCCGGGCACGAAGCCGAGGGTGATGGCGGCTGCCCAGCTTATCTGAAGGTAACCGGGGCTCTCCTTTTGCTGGGTGAGGTTCTCAAGGACGCTCCTGTCCATTCCTCTTCCTCCTGCCGGGGTTCCCTTCAGAAAATTATAAAGACTCAGAACTTCAGCGACAGGTTCAGCGTGTAACTGGATATGCCGTTCACCGATTCGGTGTTCACCCACTTGCGCTTGTATTCCATGCCGACCCCAAATACTCCGAAGTTCGCCTGGGCTCCCCCAAAAGCCTGAAAACCTGTACCGTACTCGTCCCCTAAGGTGCCCACGGGATTGCCCGTGTAGAAATCGCTGGCGTCCAGTCCGAATCTGCCGTAGGAGACCCCCGCACCTCCAAAGACGTCGAACATGGGCACAGGCGTTACAGCCGCCTTTGCGTTGAGCTCGAAACCCGTAACGGTGAAGTCCAGCCGGCACAGACCGTAATCCCAGCAGTCGAAGATGCCCAGACTTTTCCTGCCGTAAAGGATCTCGACGGAGGGTCCCGCTTTAAAGACCGGCGTCATGTCGGACAGAGATTCCAGATAAACCGACGCGTAGAGATCGAGGGGGGTGTAGTCCCCGTCCTTCCAGATGACGTTTGCGGATCCCACCTTCACCCCTATCTCCAGAGCCATGAGGGGTGTGGAGAGAGCGAAGATAAGCGCCCCTGCAGTTTTCTTCATAACCGACCTCCCTGTCTCAGCGTATTACCACCCACACGTAAAGCTCCCCCGTTTTCGGGTCGATCCACTCGTCCTCCACAACCGCGTTCCTGATGAGCATTGCCCTGACCTCCTGCTCCGAGTAAGAGGAGAACTTCTTCTTGTAGTACTTAAGCCGCTGGGTGTCTATGTTCAGCTCCACCTTTGTAAGCTCCGTCTTGACGATAACCTCTATCTGCTTTGCCAGATCGGCGAGAGCTATCTGCTTGGCAAGCCGTTTCTGCTCCGCGTAACCCTTTCCCTTTATCTTCTTCGCAACACCGACTCCTCCCAGAACACCCCCGTAGTTAGGGTTGCTCACCCACACGGGCAGACCGTTCACCAGGGGATACTTGGACCTTGGTTCCTTCCTCTTGACCAGCTTGAGGGAGCGCTTCCTGTATTCGGTTTCCTTACCCCGAACCTGAGGTTCCTCTAAGGTGAGCTCTTCGGGCTTCTTCCCCGCCTCCCTCTCCAGTTCCTCGAAGGCTTTCTCCGCCCTGCGTATCTGTTCCTCCTTTGAGGGGGAGGGGGGAGGCGGCTTTGCGTTTTTTGTGCCGCAGGAGAAAAGCAATCCGAGGCTCAGAAGCAGAGCGACGTATCTCATAGCAGTCGTGCCTCCACCTCTGTAGGAGAAAACCTTATCAGCTGCAGATCCGGAATTCTCTCCACCGCGTTGGCGAGATAGACGGTGTTTTCGAGATACCTGACCCTGAACTTCCCGAGTCCCAGATCCTCTACGGACTCCACCCAGGGGATCCTCTGAAGCTTCTCCTTTATCGAGAAGTTCTGGGTTGTGCTCTTTACACCCCTGACAACGACGGTAACCACCTTACTCTTGGAGGCTCTGTAGCGTTCTATCTTACCCATTATGTCGCTGCCCAGCCTGCGAGCCAGAGCCTCCATCGCTTTGAAGTTCGCATCCTCCAGATTGGGTGCTCTTCCCATGGCGGACAGCGAACCCGAAGCAACTATCCTGAGCCCCTGTTTGTCCCTCGCAAGGAGGTAGTAGTTCAGACGGGCGGTAACCACGTTAAAGGTTGCCCTTATTCCGTAACCAACGTCCTGCCCTGCTTTTGTGGAGGGGATAAGCTCCACCTTCCCCACCACCATGGCACCCGAGAGCACCCGGGACATGTAGGCTCTCAGAGCTATGAATCTTCTCTGGGATATGATGTTTTCTATATCGTAGGGGTTTACGTTCGGGTTACCCGCAAAGTCGTAAACCTTAAACCCCTGCTGGTTGAGTATGTTCACAAGCTCCGTTGTAACCGGATTCATCTCATCGAACTCTGTAACGCCTGGCCTCTTGGTAACGATGATCACGCTGAAGGTGGTGTCGCTCGATATGAGGCTGAGGGCTTTCTCCGCTTCCTTGGGATAAACGCAACCCCTGACCTTTACCCTCACCATATCCTCGAAGTTTTCCTCTTTCAGAATCCTGACGTCCCTTATGAAACCGCCCACCTCGTTCTTTATGACTTCGTCCAGGAGGCTGAAGTTCTGAACGATCGTCTTGACGCTTGTGGTAACCCCTAAAGCTTTTTCGATGGCGTCCCACTTTGCCCTCGCGAGCGCCTCCGCCTTTGCTGAGGCTCTGTCCCCTCTCAGAACGGAAGCTTCGCCCACTCCGACCGATTCTATGCATTTGACCTCAGCCTTTCGCTCTACAGGCTGAGCTACGGGAGCGGGAGCCTGCACCTGGGTTTCCGGCATCGGTGGAAGCGCGGGCGTTGCTACCGCAGGCGGTGGTTGTGCTTTCTGAACCGTTGCAGGACGCTGAACGTCTGCCGTGCGGGGGGCGAGCTTCAGATTTCCCACCATAGCCGGATAGTCCGCGAAGGGTTTGTCTGTAGCAAACCTCCTGTAGAAGTAGAAGCCTATGCCCCTTATGGGTTCCGTCGGTCTGAAGGGTTCAAAGGCTATCTTCCTGCCGTTCAGGTAGAGGGTGGCTCTTCCGTTCCCCACCGTCAGGACTACCCTGTGGGGGGTTCCCTTCTGGGTATTCCTCCTGTATTCGTAGAGAGCATCCCTTCCCTTGGGGGAGGAGTTTATTCCAGCCTGAAAGCTGTCGCAGCTGCCCGTGAGGACTATAAACGTTTCCTCGCCGAGGTTGGAGGAGTGTCCGCTCTGCAGCTTCTTCAGGGTCTTTTCGGGGAAAAGGCTCACAGCCACAAAGGGACAGCCCGGTTCGAAGGCTACGTAGCTGAATTCCAAGGAGAAGTCGCCGGTGAGGTTCAGGGGTTTGTAGAGGACGAGTCCCGCGTCGAAGGGTTTTATCCACCTTCCCCCCTGAAAGTCGGCGCACTCGTAGCTTCCCCTCAGGATGTGGAGGTCCTCCATCACGTCCCCGGTGGGACAGGTGGTTCTGTCGATGGAGAAGATGAGTCCACCTCCGCCCGCCGGCGGACCTGTGGCGGATACGCCTGCGGAGACCACCTCGACGAGCTTGGGATTGCCGGAGGGGAAGTACCTGTCTATTTTTACCTCCTGAACGCCGAAGGTTCCCAGATCGACCTTAAACCAGATGCTGTGATGGGAGTTTCCGGTTATCATCTTTCCGTCGTAGGTGTACAGGGTGTACTTCTTCCCCTCGGTGGTTATCTTGTAAACGTCGCTCAGCTTGACCTTTGCCTTGAAGCCCAAGTCGGTGTCGACCTCCACCGACTCGGTTGCCTCGAGGATCGTTCCGGTTACCTTCTGTCCCTTAGCCGTGATCAGGAGAACCTTCTGCCCGGCAACGAGCCCCCTGAGTTCCTGAGCCCAGGGGAAGGCTATCAGGAAAACCGCAAACAGGATCAGAAGACCCATTCCTTCCTCCCTCAGAAGAGCTTTTTGAGAGCACCTCCTCCCTCGAGGGGTTTCCTCTCCACCACCTGACCCAGCTTGACCCTGAGGATCTGGTTCTTGTCTCCTTGGACAACAGTCCATGCCTTGTCAGCCTGTATCTGGGAGGAAACGACGAGCGTAACGGGGAGCTTTATCTGATCGCAGGAAACCCTTCCCGTTATGGGATCCTGTATCTCCTGAAAGTCTATTACGAAGAACTCCTGACCCTCCTTGACCCCGTGCCTGCTCCCCACGTTTATGAGAGCGTACCGCGAGCTTTTGTCCGGAGCGGTTCTGAGCTGAACTATGTAACCCCTGAGGGGGAACAGTTTGGAGAGCTCAGGTCTTATGTCCTCGAGAGCCTCCTGAGCAGCTTTCTTGGCTCCCCCTATTATGGAGTCTATGTTGAAGGTGGGGGTCTTACCCAGAACCTCCCTGCCCGAAACGGTCTTGGACAGAACAACCTCACCCGTTTCCGTGTCTATGACCTTCAGGACCACGTCTATGGTGAGATTCCATCCCTCCTGCGTCGAAGCCCCCAGCGCGAGAGCCGTGCCCACCAGACCGAGCTGCTGGGAGAGACCCTTCTTGACGCTCTCACCTACCTCGACCCACTTGAGGTTTATGTTGTTAACGGCGCCCGTTACGATGTATCTGACGCCGGCCAGCTGACCTATCTGAACCGCCGTGTTGGGATCCACCAGACCCGACATCTGGAACTTCTGCTCCTCGAGAACTTTCTGGAGATCCTTTCTCGTGTATATCTTCATGCCCCCTATGTTGGCAAGCTCGCTCACCACAGCTTCAGCAACGCTCTCCCCCAGCTTGGCGTTCACTTCCCGGGAGACTGTCTGAGCCTGCTCCTGCCAGCTCCCTTTCTCAGCGGAGCCTCCCACGTGTCCTACACCTATCCCTCCGGGTCCGGCGGTTACCCCCCAGACCCCTCCGTGAACCTCCTTCTTCTCGTAGGCGCCGGCCGCCTGAGTCTGAACCACCTTGGCGAGATCGAAGGTCGTGTTGTTGGCGAAGTCAACCACCGCTATCTTGGGAACCGCGTTTTCGTAGGCTACCCTGCACGCGTCGGGTATCTCCACCCTCACCCTGTCGATGGAGGTTATCTGATAGGCTGTTGGATCTATCTGGGTAGTTTTAGCCCCGCAGGCTACCAGAAAAGGAACCGCCCCCACTAACACCATCCTCTTCCTGAAATCCATATCCAGCCCCTCCTTTCTCGGTCTTACTTCTATTTTAGACCTTCTATTAACTAATATTCAATTTATGGAGCGGATCGTTGTGAAAATTACCACAGGGGTTTACTGGGGGGTGCTCAGGGAGAGGCTCCTGAGGAGAGCCTTCCTTAGCTCCAAGGCTGAGGAGTCCGCTCCCGAGAGCTTCTTCGAGAGGCTCAGACCCTACCTCGAAGGCAGGGGGGATCCCCTCTTCTCCCTCAGGGATCTCGATCTGGAGGGATACAGCCCCCGGATCATCAGGGTTTTCGAGACCCTCAGAAGGACGGCGCCCTTCGGAAGGACGGTGAGCTACGGGGAGCTGGCGAGGATAGCGGGGGAGCACCCCCGCTTTGTGGGTTACTGCATGAGGATAAACAGGTTCCCCCTGGTGATCCCCTGCCACAGGGTTGTCTCCTCAAGAGGTGTGGGGGGTTTCTCCTACGGGATCGATCTGAAGAGAAGACTGCTCTCCTTCGAGGGTTCAGAGCTCCCCGCCGAGGTCCCTGAGGGTTCTGCGGAAGGCTGAAAGGACCCTTTCGTACTCACTGAGTATCTCCCTGCCCGCGTCGGTCAGCACGGCACCGCGTCTGCGCCGTCTCTCCACCACCTCCAGGCCGAGGCGCTCTTCGATGGTTCTTATCTGACTGTGTGCCTTCTTGTAGCTCAGCCCCAGCCTCCGGGCGGCTTCCTTTATGGATCCCGTCCGTTCGATCTCCCTCAGGAGTCTGTACTTGCCCTCGCTGATGATGGGTTCTCCCTCCTTCTCAAGCCAGACTCTGAACCTTATCCTCAAACCCTTCGCTCTCCAAAGAGGAGTGTTCCCACCCGGACGATGGTTGCCCCCTCCTCCACCGCAACCTCGAAGTCGTGGGACATGCCCATGGAAAGGTGGGGAAGGGAGACCGAGAACTCCCTTTCGAGGCTATCCCTCAGCTTCCTGAGCTTGATGAAGTAAGGTCTGACCTCCTCCGGATCCTCTAAATAGGGGGGTATGCACATCAGCCCCCTGACCCTCAGCGCAGGCAGGGACAGAACGTAGGAGAGAAGCTCCCCTGCCTCCTCCGGAGGGACGCCCCCCTTGCTCTCCTCACCGCCCAGATTCACCTCGATGAGAACCTCCTGAACCCTCCCCGCCTTCTCAGCCCTCTTCTGAATCTCGTCCGCAAGGGACCTCCTGTCCAGGGAGTGGATGAGGGAAACCTTACCTATCAGATACTTCACCTTGTTGCTCTGAAGCCTCCCTATGAAGTGCCAGTCTATATCCAGATGACTCAGCGCCTCCGCCTTTCTCAGAAACTCCTGAACCCTGTTCTCACCGAAGGTTCTGAGCCCGCACCGGTAGAACTCCTCTAT
>DRNB01000117.1 GCA_011375045.1 Aquifex aeolicus | reverse complement strand
TAAGGTCGAAACCGTGTTCCCGGATCTCCGTTACCACCTCCTCGCTCCAGCTGTAGTAGGGGAGCTTCAGGCTCAGTTTCTCCACCACCACACGGACGGGCTTCATCTGGGAAGCCATAAAGCGTCTGAACACGAGCTCGTAGAGCTTCAGAGCCTTCCGGGGATCCCCCTCTAACTTCAGGAGATCCGCGGCTATCATGAACCTCAGGTTGTCCGGATCGAGGGGTCTGGTGGGTCTTATGCACTCGTGGGCGCCTCCCTCACCCCAGCTCCGGGGCTGGAAAAACTCCCTGCCGAACCTCTCGGTGATGAAGGGTTCCGCCACGTGGTGTATCCCCGCTGTGGAGACCCTTACGGAATCCGTCCTGTGGTAGGTTATGAGGCCGGCTTCGAAGAGGCTCTGGAGGAGGTTCATCGTCTCCCGGGCGGAGAGACCGAGCTGTCGGTCCGCCTCCTCGAGGACCGTATCGGTGGAGAAGGGAGGGGGAGGCTTCCTCTCCTCCTCCCGGGGGCTTTCCAGAGCGACGGAGGCTCGCTCCAGATCCCCGAAGATCCTCTCCGCCAGCTCCGGATCCTCCACCTCCATCCTGAAGGGGTGTCCCTTTATCCTGAAGAGGATCTCTCCTTTCTTCTCCTTGGACTTCTTGTAGCGTTCGATGACCCAGCCAAGAACGGGAGTCTGAACCCTTCCCGCGGAGAACCAGCTCCTGCCAAAGACCTTCCACAGGATCCGGGAGAGGGTGAAACCCACCCACCTGTCGAGGACACGTCTTACTATCTGGGCTTTAACGAGGTTGGTGTCGAAGCTCCGGGGGTTCTCCACCGCGTCCCTGAAGGCTCTGGGCGTTACCTCGTGAAACTCCGCTCTCTTTATGCTCCCGTTGAAGGGGCGCAGCAGAAGGAACAGATCGTAGGCTATCTTCTCCCCCTCCGCGTCCGGATCCGTGGCTATGAAGATCTCATCGACCTCGTAACCCGCAAGCCTCATACCCTCCAGGAGGGTCATCTTGTCCTCGATCCTCCCGCCGCACCTCTCCTTCAGGTAGGCGTAGTCGGTGTGCTGGAGATTCTTCTCCCTGCACCTCTTGAGGGTGTCGTAAACGGGCACGTAGCGGTCCTCCTCCTCGAGAACCCCGAAGAAACCCCTGTCCGTAACCAGATCGAGGACGTGTCCGAGGGAGGCGGTGAGGACAAGAAGTCTCTCCCCCAGAGGAACCTCGTAGGCGACGCTCTCCCCTATCAGGCGCATCTGGGGTTTTCCAAAGAAACCCGCTATGGTCCGCGCCTTGTTGGGGGACTCCACCACCACCAGCGTGGTTCTGAAAAGATCCCTGATCTCCTGAACCGCTCTCTTTTCGAGCACGAGCTTCGCTCTCCTCCTGTCCTCGTCTATCTCCCTCAGGATCTTTTCGAGATCCACCTCCTCGAGGGATCTGAACACCACGTCCGACTGGAGGAAGTAAGCGGAGAGGCGCTTCCTGAGGGAGGTAAAGGCTTTGGGATCCGAGTAGAG
>DRNB01000116.1 GCA_011375045.1 Aquifex aeolicus | reverse complement strand
GTGGGTGTTCTTGGAAAAGAGGTAGGTGTCCGGAAAAAGGAAGCCTTCCATGGTGGGTGTGGAGAGTCCGTAGCTCCGGGCTACGCTTTCGGAGGTGGCGTAGCGCAGGAAGTCCTCCCTTCTGCATATCCCCTTCCTGTCCAGTATCTCGGCTATGTCGTAGAGGTCGCTTCCCTCGAAGACCACTACCCTGTGGAGCTTGTGGATACCCTGAGAGAGCTTCCTGTAAACGTCTAAAGGTGAGACGTAGCCTTCGAACTCGTACTCCCCCGCCTCCAGCTTCTCCTTCCTGAGGGCGTGGATCAGGGCAAAGGAGAGCCTGTTTCTGAGGAGTCCCTCCCTGTAGAGCAGATCCACTATCTTAACGGTGGGTGTTCCGTAGGGGATGTCTATGGTCTTCCCCTCCACGTAAACGGGGAGGAAGGAGTAAGCCAAGTACAGTATGGCGGCGAAGACCGACAGGGACAGGAGGACGAGCTTTTTCATAGCAGGCTGCCGAGGTACTCTTCGAGTATTATCTGGGCTGAGACAGCATCTATGATCTTTTTCCTGCGAGCTGGGGGCAGATCCGAGAGCCTGCGCTCCGCCTCCTGAGTGGTGTAGCGCTCGTCCCAGGTTTCCACCGGAACGTCGGGAAGGGCTCTTCTGAGGTCTTCTACAAAAGCCTTCACCGCCTTTGCTCTCTCTCCCTCCCTCCCTGAGGGTGTCAGGGGCATACCCACGATTACCTTCTTTACACCTCTGCTCCGGACCAGTCCGGTTATCCGCTCCACGAGCCTGTCGTCGTTTGGGAGGGTCTTTCCCGGAACCGCTATGCGAAGCTCTGTGTCTCCGACGGCGGTGCCGACCCTTTTAAGTCCGAAGTCTATGGCGAGCACCTTCAAGGTTTTTCAGGTGGCGGAAGGGGAGGGATTCGAACCCTCGGTACCCGAAAACGGGTACACGGCGTTTCCAGCGCCGCGCCTTCGTCCGCTCGGCCACCCTTCCTCTCGGAAAATTAATTATAATCCCAGAACCCCTCCGAGGGTCTCCCTCAGCCTCCTGTAAAGTCTGTCTATGGCGAGAACATCCTGAAGGTTGTAGAAGGCTATGTCCCTGAACCTTCCCTCCCTGAACCTGTCCTTTACCTCCTCCGCCTTCATGTTCTCCTTGGGCGTGCTCAGACCCAGCCGCCGGCACACGAAGTCGAGGGAGTAGAGCCTCCCCGCTCCGTGAAAGGAGATCAGATCGAGCAGGTCTATGTGGTTGCTGTAGTCGTACCTGCTCCCCATGAGGTTTCTGGTAGCCTTCACGTTAAGGATCATGGATCTCAGCATGAGGAAGTGGGAGTCGAAGCCTCTGCCGTTGAAGCTGACGAGGGGTCCTATCTTGGTGTCGCTCACTATCCTCCAGAACTCGGTCAGTATCCTCCGCTCCGCCTCTTCGATGCCTCCTGCGAGGGAGTAAGAACGAAATTTCACCTTTACCCCCTCTACCTCCTGTGTCTCCTCACCGTCCTCCTCCCCTGTGAAGAGGATCACGGCTCTTCCCGCCTCGTGAATCAGGAGTCCAACGCTTACAAGGTGGGCTGTGAAAGCCCACAACCCCATCATGCTTCTGATGCGGTTCTCCTTGTCCTCGTCCTCCGCCCTTCTGAAGAGATACTCCCTTTCCTCCTCTGAGAGATCCTCTTCCCCCACGGGAACCGTCTCTATATCGAAGATCAGGGAATACACCTCCTTCTCCCTCCAACGAAAGATTATAATTCCGGGGGTGAAGGTTGCGAAGCTCAAACCTCCGCAGATCATACTGCTCTCCTATGTTCTCCTGATCCTTACGGGAACGCTCCTCTTCCTCTACACGCCTGCAACCCGGCGGGAGATAGACCCCATCGACGCCTTCTTTACCGCAACCTCGGCTGTAACGGTTACGGGTCTTGTGGTTCTGGATCCGGGGAGGGATCTGAACCTCTGGGGACAGGCTATCCTCCTGATGCTGATTCAGACGGGAGGCCTTGGCTACATGGCGCTCACCACCTTCTTCCTGGTTGTGCTGGGAAGGAGGATAGGTCTCAGGGAACGGCTCATTCTGGCGGAATCCCTGAACTATCCGGGGCTGTACGGGCTTGTGCGCTTTCTGAAGAGGGTGGTTATCTTTGCGGTTTTAGCCGAGCTGACGGGTTTTCTTCTCCTTCTGCCTCCGTTTCTGGAGAGGTTTTCCACCGCGGAAGCGGTCCTCTTAGCTCTGTTCCACGCGGTATCTGCCTTCAACAACGCGGGCTTTTCCCTCTTCAGCGACAGCCTTTCAGGCTTCAGAGGTGATGTTTACGTCAGCGCTGTGGTTATGGTTCTCGTTGTGCTGGGAGGTGTCGGGTTCTTTGTTATAAACGAGCTTTACCTTCTTGCAAGAGGTAGGGTGAGGAGGCTCTCTACCCACACGAAGCTTGTTCTGTCCGTGAGCGGTCTTCTGATTCTGGGAGGGTGGGTCGCACTGCTCATGACGGAGTGGGGACACGACAGGGGTATCTGGTCGCTTGGCTGGGGGAAGAGGTTGCTGACAACGCTGTTTCTGAGCGTTTCCTCCAGAACCGCTGGCTTCAGCACCGTCGATCTTGCGGAGCTTTCCGAGTCCTCCCTCTTTCTGATCATGATGCTCATGTTCATAGGGGCTTCCCCCGGAGGAACGGGCGGGGGTATAAAGACGACCACCTTTGCGGTTATTGTGCTTTCTGTGATCTCCTACATAAGAGGTTCTGGGGAGGTGCGCGTCTTCGAAAGGAGCATAGGGAACGCCCAGATTCACAGGGCGATGGTTATCCTTTCCCTGTCCATTCTCTACGTTTCCCTCACAAACCTCCTTATAGATCGTCTCGAGGAGAGGGACTTTCTCAGCACCCTCTTCGAGGTTCTCTCCGCCTTTTCAACGGTTGGTCTCTCGGTGGGGAGCGGGGAGGGTCTGAGCTTCTCCGCCCAGTTTGGATCCACCGCCAAGGTGCTCATAGCTTTGAGTATGATAGTGGGAAGGGTGGGGATAC
>DRNB01000115.1 GCA_011375045.1 Aquifex aeolicus | reverse complement strand
TCTCAAGCACGCCCGGCTTGTGAACTACGAGGTGGGGCTCAAAGGTTCCGACGGACGGAGGTTTTCCTTCAGCACAGCCTTCTTTTATACGGATGTGAAGGACGAAATCGTTTACACCATAGAACCCAGCGGTGAGAGAACCTACACCAACGCCGGCAGAACCCGGAAGAAGGGCTTCGAGTTCGACGGCAGGGTCAGGCTCTTCAGAGCCTTAACCCTTGGGGGAGCATACTCCTACTTCGATTTCAGATACAGAGAGTTTACCGAGTATGAGGTGAGGTATCCGGGACCCGTGGTGATAGCTCACTCCAGAGACGGAAACAGACTACCCTACATACCCCGCTATATGTATAGCCTCTACCTGCAGTGGTGGTCCCTGGAAGGGTTACGTTTCAGGGTGGACACAACAACGTGGGGTCCCTACTTCGTCGACAACGCCAACACGGAGACATACAGCGACTACAAGCTGGTAACCAACCTGACGGTGGGATACGGAAAGGGGGATCGGTTTGCCCTTTACCTGAGCGTCAACAACCTCTTTGACAGGAAATACGTAGCCACCTATGAAAAGGATATAAGGGGGAACACCAGAATATACCCCGCTCCTCCCAGAACGTACACAGTCAGGGTCTCCTACACCTTTTGAGGGGGTTAAGCGATGAAAGCCAGAAGCATGCACTCCATATCCGTTCGGTCGGGAAACGATCTGTTCGGTGTGCCGATCCTGAGCTTCCTCTTTAAAAACAGGATAGCCCTCACCTCATACAGACTCCTTACCCTCTTTCTCCTGGTTTCCGCCCTCATCTACGGGTTTGTCCGCCCTTCCCCTGAAGAAAACCCCTTTACAACAGCTGTTTTCTGGAGTCTGTTCTGGCCCTTCTTCATGGTCATCACCCTTCCCACCCTGGGAAACGTCTTCTGCATGATATGCCCCCTTGGTTTTGTGGGCAGGTACCTGCAGAAGGCAGGACCCGGCAGGAGAATACCCAAGTTTCTCAAAAACCCCTACCTGGGTTTGATCCTGTTCAACATATTAGGTTACTGGTTCATGCTTTACACCTTTCCGGGTATATGGAGAAATCCTCTCAACACAGCTGTTTTCTTCTCGATAATTCTGGTAATCTCCCTGATAGTTTTCTATCTGTTCAGAGGGATGGCTTTCTGCAAGTATCTGTGTCCCATAGGATCTGTAAACAGCGCCTTTGCACGCGTTGGTTTCACATGGCTTTCCACTTACAGGGAAGAGTGTAGCGGGTGCAGGAAGCCCGACTGTGCCCTCTCCTGTCCCTACGAGCTCAACCCCTCCCGATTCGACGAAAGGAACTCCATGGCGAACTGCACCCTTTGTATGGAGTGTGCGCACGCCTGCGACGCTGTGCGGTTCGAAGTGAGAGGCTGGTCGAGTTCCCTTCTGAACAGGATACCCCGACCCGAGAAGTGGGAGGTCTGGTCATACATACTCTTAGTGGGGGTTATAACCTTCGGGATGAGATTTCATCACGGTCTGGGCAGAACCCAGCTTGCGGACTACACCCCTTGGCACATCACGGGTAGCTTCCTCCAGAGTTACCTCGGCATACCCGAATGGATAGACGTTGCGGGTCTTACAGCCATGCTCATGGCGCTCGGGACGGTTCTGGGGGTGGTTTACGTAAGCACAACCCTTGCCTCCCGCATAAGCGGAATGAGCAGGGAGAAGGTGTTTCTGGAAATAGGATACGCCTTTGCACCCCTCATGATAGTGGGCAGTCTCTCCCACGTTCTTGAGTTCTTCTTCCTGCACTACTACAGCGATGCGGTGAACGGCATCTCCCACTTCTTAGGGCTGAACCTCAGGGTGGAGCCTTTAGCTCACAGAGGCGACTGGTGGCTCAGCCTTTTTAAGATCTTTCCCCTCATAGGGGGGTTGTGGAGCCTTTACATCCTCCACAGAAGGGTAAACCTTCTCAATCCTCCGTCGAAGGGGAGGTTTTATTCGGTCTCCGCCCTCCTCCCCTTCCTTTACCTTTTTCTGTGGGCGTTTACAACCGCCGCAGGTTTCCTGTTCCCGGGAGGACATACCCATTGAAAAGGTCGTTAAATTGCGTTATAATTCACTTAAAATTAACGGGGAATTAACATGAGGGGAAAAGAACACCTCCCTTTATCTTCGCTCACCCAGCCTCCTCCGCGGAGGGGGCGGGTCCCTGAAACTTCCCCTCAGGAGGTAGAAGGATGAAGGACCTGCGCCTTAAGTTGCTTCTGAGTTTGCTCACAGCGCCCTTCGCTCTGTCCGCTCAGGAGGTAGTTCTCGAGAAGGTGGAGATCAAAGTCAGGAAGGAGATCCTCACGGAGAGGGATGTGAGGGAGAGCTTCGCCAAGGATCCCGCGGAGGCTCTCACGAGGATAGAAGGTATCTGGAAGCTCAGGAAGGGAGGGATAGCCAACGATATAGTCCTGAGAGCCTTTCAGCGTGAGAACCTCAACGTTCTCTTCGACGGAGCCAGAATATATCAGGCGTGTCCCAACAGGATGGATCCCCCAGCCTTCCACATAGACTTCTCCGAGGTGAAGGAGATAGAGGTTGTCAGGGGACCCTTCGACGTCAGAAACTACGGGAGCCTGGGCGGAACCGTGAACATAAAGACCGTGGAGCCAAAGGAGGGTTTTCACGGCAGGTTCAACGTGGCGGGTGGATCCTTCCGCTACTTTAACCCCTCCCTGAACCTATCCTACGGATCCGGTCCCTTCTACGGTCTCGTGGGACATTCTTACAGGTACTCCAAACCCTACAGAACAGGGGAGGGGAAGAGGTTTACGGAGTACCCCACAGGAAACAACGCTTACAGGAGCGACGTCAGGGACGGAACAGCTTTCAGCATAAACACCTCCTGGGTCAAGGCTGGCTTCAAACCTAGGAAAGGAACGGGGGTAGAGATTTCCTACACAGCCCAGAGAGCAAGGGACGTTCTCTACCCCTATCTCATGATGGACTCGCCCGAGGACAACGCCGACAGGCTTAACCTGACCGTCGAACTGAAGAACCTGAAGTTAACCGCTTACTACGCTTACGTCTATCACAGGATGAACAACGAAAAGAGGGTCAACCCCGTGTTCCTCGAAACCGTCGCTAAATCGAAGACCTACGGCTCCAAGCTCGAATACAGCTCAGGTCCCTTCACGGCCGGTCTGGAAGCCTTTGTGTGGAACTGGAAGGCGGAAACCACCATGGGAACCATGCTCCAGAACACCATCCCCGACGTCGACCTCGCCAACGTGGGACTCTTCGGTGAGTACAGAAAGGCGCTGAGCGACAGACTGCGTCTCGTGGTGGGGGTCCGTCTCGACAGCACAAAAACCGAGGCTAACCGGAGCTTAGCCAACACGGATCTCTACTACACCTACCACAACACCCGAAGCACCTCCAAAACCGACGTTTACCCCTCCGGAAACCTCCAGCTCTTCTACGCTCCTGACAGAAGCCTCGAGCTTTTTGCGGGTGTCGGATACGCCGTGAGGGTTCCTTCAGCTCAGGAGCGCTACTTTGCCCTCAACAGAAGCGGTATGCAGGAAGCCATGATGGGGGACTGGGTAGGTAATCCGAATCTGAAGCCTTCAAAAAACGCCGAGGTGGACCTCGGCGTGAGCTGGAAGGGATCCAGAGCAAACCTCAGCGCAACGGTCTTTTACAGCTTCGTAGGGGATTTCATAACGGTTTACAATCAGGGGAACGTCAACAACACAGGTCTTGGGACAAAGGCACGGTCCTACGCTAACGTGGACGCCAGATTTTACGGAGGCGAAGCGAAAACCACCCTCGCCCTCTCGGAAACCCTCTTTCTCGACGGCGGGATCTCCTACGTCAGAGGTAAGAAGACAACGGATCCCTCAAGGAACATCAACGACGAGGACGTGGCTGAGATCCCACCCCTCAGGGTCAGGGTAGCCCTGCGCTACGATACGGGCGTTTTCTTCGGAGAGGTGGAGGGTATAGCCTCCGCTACCCAGAATAAAGTGGACGAGGATCTGGGGGAGAGTAAAACGTCAGGATGGGGGGTTCTGAACGTGAGGGCAGGTGGCGAGCGGGGTAGCTTCCGGATCACCGCCGGAGTGGAAAACCTCCTCGACAAGTTTTACTACGAACACCTCTCATACCTCAGGGATCCCTTCAGCACGGGCACGAGGGTTCCTGAACCCGGCAGAAGCTTTTACCTCAACGTCAGCTACATGTTTTAAAGGAAGGGGAACCCTTTGGGGTTCCCCAAAAACACAGACAGCTCAGGAGGCTTAGAAGGCAGGAGGAGCACCGTATTTGTAGGGGTGGTAATCGGGCTCCACCTTGGGGTGCTCGTCCCCGAAGTTGTCCACGGGCACAGGGGAAGGGAGTCTCCACTCGAGGGACCGGGATTCCCAGGGATTGTCGGGAGCCTCTTCACCGCTGGTAAGCCCTTTTATTATGCCTATGGTAAACACGAGGATGCCAACTCCCAGGATAAGGGCTCCTACCGTCTGAATCTGGTGAAGGGTTACCCACTCGGGTATGGGGGGATAGTCGGGGTACCTTCTGGGGTTACCCAGCATACCCACGACCATCTGGAAGAAGTAAAAGGTGTTCGCACCCACGAACATAAGCCAGAAGCTGAGTTTACCGAGGTTTTCGGGGAACATCCTGCCCGTCATCTTGGGGAACCAGTAGGTTATACCGCCGAATATGCCGAGGGTTAGAGCCATTCCCAGAACGTAGTGGAAGTGTCCCACTATAAAGAGGGAGTCGGATATACCTAAGTCTATGGCGACCATCGCGTTGGGTATTCCCGTGAGACCTCCTATCAGGAACATGAATATACCGCCCAGAGCGTACAGCATGGGTGTTCTTATAATGATCGCACCCCTGAAGAGGGTTCCCATCCAGTTAAAGATCTTTATACCTGTCGGAACGGCTATGAGGATGGTGGTGTAGGACATCAGAACCCTCGCCCAGTCGGGGACACCGGATACAAACATGTGGTGTATCCAGACTAAAAAGCTGAGGAAGGTTATACACCATACGGCAAAGATCATGGAGGTGTATCCAAAGAGGGGTTTTCTGGAAAAGGTGGAAACTATTTCGGAGAACATACCGAATATGGGAAGGATCATCACGTAAACGACAGGGTGGGAGTAGAACCAGAAAACGTTCTGGTATATGAGGGGATCCCCACCCTTTGCGGGGTTGTAGAAGTTGGTTCCCAGGTAGGTATCCGTCAGAAGCATCGTTACCGCGCCCGCTATGGAGGGAACGCCTACCAGCTGGATCACGTTGGCAGCTATGAGGGCGTGGACGAACATGTTTGTGTTCCAGAAGGTTATGCCCGGCGCCCTCATCTTTATGTAGGTGGTTATAAAGTTCACAGCGGTCGCTATGGAGGAAATACCTACTAAGTGAATTATGAAAACGTAGAGAGCTGTTACCCCCGCGTCAGGGTTGCCGGCGTAAGGAGGATAGCCGGTCCACATCATCTTTATGTGGTTGCCGGGAATAAGCGTCAGGAGGACGAGGACGCTCGCTCCAAAGAAAGCCCACCAGCTCAGAGCGTTGAGTCTTGGAAAGGCTACGTCCTTGGCTCCTATCATCAGGGGAAGCAGAAAGTTGCCGAGACCGCCTATGTGGGAAGCTATACCCCACCACAGAAGCAGAACCGCCCCGTGTCCGGTCAGCAGGTAGTTGTAGAAGTCAGGAGGAACGATCTGATACCCGGGGGAGGTTTGCTCGAACCTTATAACCAGACCGAAGAGACCTGCAACGAGGAAGAATATGTAGGAGGTGGTCAGGTAGAGCATTCCTATCTTCTTGTGATCTGTGGTAAATATCCACTCCCTTAAACCCGCCTTAAGGTAGGGAACCGATATGGCTTCTCTCATCTCACAACCTCCTTCAGATGTTTTGCCCCTCTTCTAAATCCCTGTTGGCAACGTTCGTTTCCCCCTTGAGCCAGGCAGCGAACTGTTCGGGGGGAACAACCTTGAGCTTGGCGAACATGTGAGAGTGCCCCGTCCCACAGAACTCCCTGCAGAAGATCCAGTATTCGCCGGGCTCGTTTATCTGAAACCAGAGGTGGGTGATCCTGCCCGGCACCATATCTTCGGTAATCATGGCTGGTTTAACGTAGAAGGAGTGGATAACGTCCCGGGAAGTGAGCAGAGCCTTGACGGGTTTGCCGGCCGGAACCACTATCTTCTGATCCTCGGGCAGTTCGTAGCTGGTAGGGTTGAAAACCGTCAGGACCTTTTTAACGGTGTTGCCCTGCTCGTCCAGATACTCCGTCTCCCACCCCCACATGAAGCCGGTAACCTTGATGACCATCGCATCCGGAGGAGCTGTCCTCTGCTTCTTGAAAACGGCGAAGGAGTATGTGGCAAGGACAAGAACGATGATCGTGGGCACTATCGTCCAGAGGGCTTCGAGTCCCCAGTGTCCGTGGTTTTCGTGATCTCCTATCTCTCTTTCGCCGGGCTTGAACCTGTACTTCATGATGAAGTATATACCCGGAACCGCAACTATTATGTAGATGACCACCGCGACCACGAGCCACACGGCCACGGCTTCGCTCCACCACTTGGCAGGGTAAGCGAACACCTGCTCCATCTTTACACCTCCCTTCTTAGTAACCTTCCTGCAAAAGCTATGAGAACTACGCTTCCGAGCGCTGCGAAACCGATTCCTCCAAAGAGTATGGTGGGGTTGATAACGAAGCTGCTCCTCGAAGGATCGTAGGTATAGCACACGAGAAGGGCGAGATCCACTATAGAGTTGGCGCTAACACGCCCGCCCTCCGTCTCCGCGAGGGCTATCCTCACGTCCCTTTCCTTTGGGTTCACGCCGTACAGATAGCGGGTAATCCTTCCGTCCTCGGCTATAAAGATGTAAACGTTGGCGTGAACGAAGGTTTTATCCCTCTCGGAGTAAAAGAACCTGAACCCGACGCTACCCGTAACAGCCTCTACTTCCTCGGGGGGAATTATTCCGAAGATCCAGTGGTGTGTAAAGGGACCGTGTCCCTCCTTAAACCTCTTCAGATCCTCGAGGGTGTCCTTCCTGTCGAAGGACAGCACAAGGACCCTGAAATCTCTGTTCCTGAGGGATTCCGATCTGTGGATCAGCTCGTTCAGCTTGTCTATCCGGACGGGACAGGATCCCTCGCAGGTGTAGTAGGAGAACAGAAGGATCGTGGGCTTGCCCTCGAGGAGATCGTAGAGCTTCACCCTCCTGCCATCTTCGAGGATCACGTCTCCGTTCAGCACGAAGTTGCC
The DNA here is from genome assembly GCA_011375045.1 of Aquifex aeolicus. GTDB lineage: Bacteria > Aquificota > Aquificia > Aquificales > Aquificaceae > Hydrogenivirga > Hydrogenivirga aeolica_A. Next base: position 266 of record DRNB01000115.1, on the reverse strand, counting down.
GAGGAACCTGCTCTCATCGATCTTCAAAAGGGCGGGGTCAAAGAAATCCTCTTTAAAAACGCCCCTCGTCCCCACCGCACTTCCAAAGATCAGGGAAGTAACCGTAAGCAGGAAGAGCAGGATCCCCATCATCATCACAGCGCCGCTGTTCCAACGAGGTAAGCTGTTCCGGCGACCAGCATCCACATAACATCGACGAAGTGCCAGTATGCGGAGGTGGCTCTGAGCATCGTCGGCTTGTCCTTGTTCATCCTGCCCGTTGCCAG
>DRNB01000114.1 GCA_011375045.1 Aquifex aeolicus | reverse complement strand
TCAAGGCAGGTATAGAGAGGGCGCTCAAGCAGAAGTTTCCGGAGATAAAGGAGGTCAAGGACGTCAGCACCGACGCCCCCATGTCCTTCGGCTTTTAAGCCGGTTTGCACCCGATCCTCTCCCTTTTACGTAAATACGTAATAGGCGGGGTGGTCCCCGCCTCTTAGCTGTATAAATTCCTCTTTCTCCGTCCTTTCTGAGGGCTACAAGAAATCTGACCTTAATCTTCAACATCTTCAGATGATTATATTCCCTGAATCTGTCTCCTGGGACGTTGATGGTCAAGTTTCCGATCTGGAGTAAGGATCGTAGAGCTTTTTGACACCTTCGATATTAGAGCCGTTTTTTCTCATGGTTTTATGGGAGGAGCTGAGGTGGGGAGTTGAAGCTGGAGGAACTCAGGAATCTTGAGAGAGTTGAGGCAGAGTAGGTAGGAGAGGAAGACAGGGTGCAGGGGGAATGTGAGAAAATATTCAGGAAGGCGTTGTATTTAGAGAAAACGGCGTGCCCACACTTGATTATTTCCAAAGCCTCGAGAGAGGGGCTTTTCGTGAATTGTTGATTTCCAGGGAAGGGATGGTAGGCGGGACAGGACTCGAACCTGCGACCTCCGCCTTGTAAGGGCGGCGCTCTCCCAGCTGAGCTACCCGCCTTTGGAACTATTATAACCCTCTTAGGGTAAAATTCACACAGAGACAAATCCAGGAGCCGATAATAATATAGTAGTAGTATACTTCGAAAAGGGGGGTAGTGGATGAGGCTTGCTCCTCGTGTCCCGTTCAGGGAAACTATACAGATTAAGTGCAGGAAAAGCTGGTTCAAAGCCCAGTGCGAGGATATATCCCTCTTCGGTGTCAAGCTCCTCTTCTCACACTGGGACAACTGCAGTGATCAGGACTGGGTAAAGCTCAAGATTCAGATTAACGGTAAATACGCTGTCTTCAACGGCAAGATATACAGAAAGGAGAACGGCAAAGCCGTTATCCTCTTTAACGAAGACGATCAGATCCTTTCGGAAATTCTCGGAAGGTTTTTTACTGACACCATAAGAAGGTTAGGGATATGTCCCTACTGCAAGTCCGGTATAGGGCAGGATGATAGCTCCTGTCCCAGCTGCCACATGCCCCTCGATTTTACCCAGGTCGATCTGGTCAAAGCCCTGCGCAGGATAAAGGTGGGGGACATAATCTCAGGGAAGCTTCCCGAAGAGATAAAGGAAAAGATCCAGTCCGAGAGAACGGAGTTCATAGGAACCTGCCCGAAGATGAAGGAGGTCTTCGATCTCATAAGAAAGTTTGCCCCCACCGACTATCCGGTGCTTATCCTCGGTGAAACGGGAACGGGTAAGGAGCTTACCGCCAGGGCAATCCACGAGCGGAGCACGCGCAGCGAGGGTCCCTTCATAGCAATAAACTGCGGGGCTATACCCAGAGAACTTCTCGAGGCTGAGCTGTTCGGTTATGAGAAGGGAGCCTTTACCGGTGCGGACAGGCGCAAGAAGGGCAAGATAGAGCTTGCGGACGGGGGAACCCTCTTCCTCGACGAGGTGGGCGAGCTTCCCTTAGAGCTTCAGGTCAAGCTGCTGAGGTTTCTTGAAGACTTCACCTTCAGCAGGATCGGAGGTTCGGAGCAGATAAAGGCGAACGTGCGGGTTATAGCAGCCACCAACAGGAACCTCGAGGACATGGTGGAGAAGGGTCTCTTCAGGGAGGATCTCTACTACAGGCTCAAGGTGCTCACCATACACCTGCCCCCCCTCAGGGAACGGGGGGACGATGTGGTCATAATGGCGAAGTACTTCCTCGAGAAGTTCGCCAAGGAACAGGGTAAGGACATAGTGGGCTTTACGGACGAGGCGCTGGAGCTGATAAGGAACTACCAGTGGCCCGGCAACGTGAGGGAGCTGATCAACGTGATCAGAAAAGCTGTGGTTCTGACAGATAAGAAGTATATCGATGTGGAGGATCTGGACATAAACCCCGATATGCTCTCCAAGGATCTGAGCGGGAAGAGGCTCTTCAGCCTGAAAGAGCATATGGAGCGTCTCGAGAAGGAGCTCGTGGAGAAGGCTTACCGCATAACGGGGGGCAACATCAGCAAGATGTCCACCATGCTGGGGGTGAGCAGACCCACGGTTTACAAGCTGATGGAGAAGCACGGTCTTCTAAAATCCTGAGTAAAGTTCGACTCCTCCGTAAAAACCTGCCCCCTGAGAGCTGTTCTTGAGACCTCCCCTCAGGGTTAAATAGAGTCTCGCGACCGGAACCTCTATCAGCGGTCCGCTCTGAAAGGCTCTGTAATCCTCGTTTCCGTGCCCGAGAACCTCCAGACCAAGAGCCAGTTTCCCCCCGGAGATACGCCTCTTCACCCGCGCTCTGGACCACAGGTAGGAGGTCCCCGAGCTGTAGCTGGTAATAAAGCTCACGTCCGTCCCGTTTCCAAAGCCTCCGTAAGCCTCGAACTGGAGGATCAGACTGTCCGTAACTCCCTTCACCTCCACACCCGGCAGATCGGGACGAACCCGCGTATCCCGCCTCTCCCATCCGGACCAGAGGGAGAAGCTCCACGCGCCAACGCTCTTTCCCGCACCCACGGCAAGATGGAAGGCGGGTGCCTCCGCCCTGACCGTTTCACCTGCCTGAGGAAAACGGTAGGTCAGGTAATCGGTCCACAGCCTGAAGAGCGCCCTGCTATCCTCACTCAGGGGTTTGCGGATCACCAGACCCAGGTAGGAGTAAGACTGATTCCTGCTGTCCAGTTCGCTACCCCCCAGGAGGTCGAAGCTCAGAGGGGCGGCAAGTGTTGCCGTGCCCGCACTCAGGATCACCGTCAGGAGTTTCTTTTTCATAGCTCACGTCGCAGCGAAGCTGCCCTCCCTGACCTCCGCCGAAGGTGTCCGTTCGAACCAGAGTCCGTATCTATAGGCTTTGATACCGTAAAAGCTGATCTCCTTAGACCAGACCACCTTTCCGCTCAGTATCCTGTAACCGCCCGTGCCTCCGAGGTTTACGTGAACGGCGTCGGAGGATATCCTTCTGTAGGTAAGTATCTTCATCCCTTCATCGCTCACGTCTTCGCTCGCATAGGGTATGAACTCCTCCCCCGCAAGGACGAGCCCCGGCATCCTGATGGGGAAACGCCGGCTCCTTCGCCCGGGGTATCTGTTCCTGAAGAGCTTTGCAAAAAGGAGGAGGGGAGTGGGGGAGGGAACGTCGTGCTCCCTCATATACTTCTGGAGAAAGAATCTGAAGTTAAAGAGAACTATCAGCCTGCTTTCCTCCTCCCCTGTTCCCTCAAATTTTACACCGAGCCTGTAAAGGGCGAGGTCCTCCAGAGGCTTCACGTAGAGAACTCTTCCTCCCAGCTTCAGGATCACGTCCTGAAAGGCAAGCTTTATCTCCAGAAGGGAACCGGGCTTGTAACTGACAGGGGTAATCAGCGCACACCCCTTCTCATGAAGATCCTCCACCGCGACTGCGGTTACCCCCTCCTCCGACTCCACGGTTGCGGGGAAGTGGGCGGGAAAGCGGAAGTCCTTGCGTTTGTGCTTCTTCCTCAGCGTCCAGAGAACGCACAGAGCCGCTATGGACAGGTTGATGCCAGCCCAGAACATATTCGACACGTAGAGATCCCTGTTTGCCACCCTGTCGAGGTT
>DRNB01000113.1 GCA_011375045.1 Aquifex aeolicus | reverse complement strand
GAGGAATCCTGAAAGCGCATCTATAATATTTAGGATCTTCGATGAGGAGGTAAGGGATGTCTCCAGAGGAGAAAGTTTACCCTATGTCTATAACAGAGCTAATGGAGCTTGAGGGGGAGAACGCTATCCGGGCTTACATACTGATTAAGGCGGATCCCAGAGAGATCCCCTCCATAATGCTTGCCCTGTCCACCTTCGAAGGCGTCAAAACCGCAGACGTGGTTACAGGTCCTTACGACATCATCGTTTTCGTCGAGGTTTCGAATCAGGATGAGCTGGGTCGCCTCGTTATCAACAAGATCCACTCCCTCGAGGGGGTCCGGGAAGCGCTGACCTGCGTTGTGGTGAGGATATGACCTACCCCCGGGTGGTTGAGGAAAAAGACAGGATCGTAGTCATCTACTCGGACGAACCTGTCCACTCTCAGGAGGAGGACGACGGTATCCTCCTTTTCTTTTCACGGGACGGGGAGATTGTTAAGATAGTTATTCCAAAGGATGAAGAACACCACCTCCTCTTCCTCTGAGATCCTCCTCGTGGAGGGCGGACAGAAGCTGAAGGGAAGGGTGAGGGTATCAGGGGCAAAGAACGCAAGTCTTCCCATAATTTTCGCCTCTGTGGCAACCCGCGAGACCTGCTCCCTCGAGGAGGTTCCTGATCTCCTCGATATAAGAAACGTAACGGAGCTTCTGAAGAGATTCGGTGCCTTTTCTGAGCGAAGAGGCGCTCTTTTTACCATCGACCCCTCCGGGGTAAAAAGCTTCTGCGCCCCCGCGGAGATAGTGAGCAGAATGAGAGCTTCCATACTGAGCATGGGTCCCCTGCTGGGGCGCTTCGGAGAAGCGGTGGTGGCTCTGCCCGGAGGATGCTCCATCGGTGCCCGTCCCATAGATCAGCATCTTAAGTTCTTCTCCACGGCCGGAGCTGAGATCTCCTTTCGGAACGGTTACGTTCATCTGAAGATCTCCAAAAAGAAACCTGTCGAGTTCGGATTCGATCTGGTTACGGTTACGGGAACCGAGAACGCCCTCATATACCTCAGCACCGTGGAGGGAAGGAGTGTTCTCAGGAACATAGCCCTCGAACCGGAGGTTCTCGATCTGATCGAAGTGCTCAGGAAGATGGGGGCGGAGATAGATATAGAGGGCAGAACAGCTCAGATCAGAGGGGTTGGGGAACCTGCAGGATTCCACCACAGGGTAATACCTGACCGAATAGAAGCGGGAACGCTGATGGTCGCCTCCGTCCTTACAGACGGGGAGGTCCTTTTAGAGAACGTCCGGCTCGATCATCTGGAGGCGGTGGTCGAAACGCTCAGGGAATCTGGGGGAGAGGTGAGGGAGTGCGGGGAGGGGGTTGTGGTGAGGAGAAGGGGAAGGCTCCAGCCTCTGGACATAACAACGGCGGAGTATCCGGGGTTTCCAACGGATATGCAGGCTCAGTTTACCACCCTTCTGTCCCTTGCGGAGGGAACCTCCAGCGTCAGGGAGAACATATTCGAAAACAGGTTTCAGCACGTCCGGGAGCTTGGCAGGATGGGCGCGCGGATAGAGGTGAAGGGAAGGGTGGCGCACATCTTCGGAGTTTCACTTCTGAGGGGTGCGAGGGTGCGCTCCACAGATCTGAGAGCTTCCGCCTCCCTTGTGCTGGCGGGCTTAGCCGCTCAGGGAACAACCCTTATAACCGATATCCACCACCTCGACAGGGGCTACGAGAGGCTGGAGGAAAAGCTGGAGAGGCTGGGAGCCTCCATCAAAAGGCTCCCCGCAGAGCTCAGCTGATAGCTACCTTGGCTTCCTTGGTAACCTTCACCTTGGGTATCCGGATCTCCAGAACTCCGTCCCTGTATTCAGCCTTGGCCTCCTCGGGTTTTACCTCGGCGGGGAGGGGGACTATCCGTTCTATCCTTCCGTAGAACCTCTCTATCCTGTGGACGTTTTCGGTCTTCTCCTCCTTCTCCTCCTTTCTCTCCGCCTTGATGTGGACGGAGTTCTCCTTGATGGTTACCTCTATGTCCTCCTTCTTGACGCCGGGAAGCTCTGCCTTTAGAACCACCTCGCTGTCCGTCTCATAGACGTCGACGGGGGGTGCCAGTATCTCCTCCCTCTCGGCGGTGGCGGGAAGAACGTCCTCCAGAAGTCTGTCGAACTCCCTCCTGATCCTCTCCAGTTCGGCGAAGGGACTCCATACAGCCAACCCTCTCCTCATTTCTCCACCTCCTTTACATTAGTTTTCATATATAACTTTAGTCTTTTATTATCAAGTTGTCAAGTCCCCCAGCTCGATGGCGACCGCTCCCGCCGAGAGCATCTGCTCGAGCGCACGTTCCACGTCCCCGGGACGGACGTCGACGCCTCTGATCGCGTCCGTAAGGAGGAAAGCCTGAAAGCCAAGGTTTACGGCACCCAGAAGCGTGTTCTTGACGCAGTAGTCGGTAGCCACGCCTCCCACAAAGACTCTTCTGATCCCCCTCTCCCTCAGGAGATCCGCCAGAACCGTTCCCTGAAAGCCGGAGTAAGCGTCGAACTCCTGAGCGGTCCCCTTCGATATCACAAACTTGTTGTCGGCGGGTATCTTCAGGTCGGGGTGAAACTGCGCACCCTCGGTCCCCCTTACGCAGTGGGGGGGCCAGATGCCTCCGTGTCCCTCGAAGGAGATGTGGTTCTCGGGATGCCAGTCCCTTGTGAGGAAGACGGGAAGGCTCCTCTCCTCGAAGAGGGAGATGTAGCTGTTGAGGACGGGCACTATTCTGTCCCCCTCCGGCACCGGAAGGGCACCTCCGGGCATGAAGTCCCTCTGCATGTCCACCACGATCAGAGCGTCCCTGTCCGTGAGCTTCAGCTTCATCTTACCCACCTCCTACTTCTCAAAATATAACGGGTAGCTCCCTCTGAATCGAAACCTCCTCCTCCCTTACCCTGCAGAGGAAGGCTTTAACGGTCAAACCCTGCCGGTGGCACAGCTTCAGGATCTCTGCAAACTCAGGGTCCGTTTCCCTGTTGGGGGTAAAACGCTCCGCGTCCTCTCTCTGAACTACAAAGACGATTGCCGGCTCGTAGTTCCCCGGCAGTCTGAGGAGATCCTTCAGGTGTTTTCTCCCCCGGAGGGTGGGGGCGTCGGGAAACATGGCTGTTCTGTTCCTCACGAGGGTAACGGACTTGACCTCGACAACCTTGGTTCCGTTTACAAGCAGGTCGAACCTGCTGTC
>DRNB01000112.1 GCA_011375045.1 Aquifex aeolicus | reverse complement strand
GATATGTAAAGGTTTCCCTCCCCGTCGAGGTTCAGATAGGTGGGTCTGTTGAAGCCACCCTCTATACTCCCGATCTTCTTTCCCTTCAGATCGAAGATGAAGATCTTTCCACCGAGCGTATCGGTAACGTAGAGCCTCTTTCTTTTTCTGTCTACAGCCAGCCCCGTTGGTCTGATGAGGATACCGTCCCCCACAGATCCCGTGCGCTTACCTTCCTTAGAGAGCACAAACACCTTCCCGAGGACGGAGTCGCTCACGTAGATCCTTCCGTCGGGATCCGCATCCACGTCCACGGGGGAGGGGAAACCGTCCGCCGTGTGGACCTTCTTCTTCACAAGGTCGAAGATAAGGACAGCTCCGAGACCCTGATCGGCAACGACGAAGATCTTTTCATCTGCGTAAACGCCCGCCGGCTTGAGAAGCCTCGTTTCCCTTTTCTTGCCGAAGACAAAGTCCTTGAGCTTCTCCCACAGGCTCTTTTCTATTCCCAGATCTTCGGGACGTTCCACCGTCATGAGAAGCTCCACTCGCGCCTTCTCGGGGGGAGGGGGCCAGACGATCTTAGCCCACACAGCTGTAAAAAGGAGCAGTCCCAGCAGGAACCTCATTCGATCTTCACCTCTATCATCCTTCCCGTATCCCTGCCGAAGTAATCGAGGAGCTTCTCCGTCAGGACTCCTATCCGTGCCCTGATGTCCGGCGTGTAGCTTTCCACGGAAGCCTCACCTATCCAGACCGGCTGCTTTCCCCTTTTTAGCTTAAGGACTATCCAGTGAACGTAAAGGGTTTCCACATCCGTGTAGTAGTAGGTGGCGGGAGGCGGTATCACGGTGTAGATCTCGGGAACAGCCTTGCCCTCCTCCAGTCTGTAGGCGAGGAAGGTCATAACGTCGGAGCTTCCGTAAACTATACGGGGAACGTATACCTGTCTCGGTGTAACACCGTAATCGTACTCGAGAACCTCCTCCCCGCACGTGTCAGCCACTCTTACGCCCCTCTTTCCGAGGGAGGTCTTCAGGATACCCTCTACGTATCTGTCGAGCAGAGGGTTTGCGCTCTTCCCCGCTCTCTGGAGGCAGAGGGAGGATATAGCCTCGCTCTCCCCTATGGTGCTTACGTAAACCTTGGGAGCGCATCCGAGGAGCAGACTAAAAAGTGCGAGTAAGCTTAAGGCTCGTATAATACCTGCTCCTCTCGTAATTGTAGCCATCTTTAAATACCTCCTTGTTGAAGCCGTTGTCCCAGACGATAGAAACCTTCCTGAGGGAGTACCTGACCCTGAAGTTGCCCCTTACCGTGTAATCGTTATCGTAGAGGGTGTCCCTGAAGAGGTTCAGACCGAAGGATACAAAGAGCCTCCTGGTGAGAAAGAAGTTGCCGGAGGTGTTCATGTAAGGCTTTACGCTCTCTGCCTCTGTGTCCATGACCTTCCAGTAGTCCACGCCGATGCTGTAGTTGAGGACAACGCGCCTGAAGACTCTCCCCTGCCAGGAGACAGAATTTCCCGAGCGAACCATCTCATACTTATAATCGTATTCTCGAGACTCACTTTTGGTGTAATTGGCAGAGTGGGAGAAGATAGCACCCTTCCATAACCTTATTCCTATTCTCTCCGCAACGTTCTGGGTTGTAGAGGCTTTATCCCCGTCCTTGAAAAGCTCCGAGTGGCTGGCGCTGAGAGAAAGGCTCGTTCGCAGGGAGGTTATCTCCTTCCTCACGCTTCCAGACACCGTGTAGGAGTAGTAATCCCTTTCCTCAGTATTCATCCACTTGGAGTAGGAACCGGAGGTAGAGAAGCCCAGTCCGAAGGTTCTGGTCAGCATCCTGTTGTAGGAGATACCTCCGCCCACGGAAGCGGATTTGGTTTCCTCTAAGGCGAACAGACTCGCGCTCTGACTCAGCGACCAGCTATCCGTCAGTCTGTAGTTTAGATTCTGGGAGAGGGAGTAGTAGTCCGTATCGACCGTTCCCCTGTACTGGTTGAGGTTAGCAAAGACGCTCATGACAAGCCTGGTGCTCGGTGTGTAGGAGAAGCTGGCGCTCTCCGTGTAGAGTTCGTATTTCCCGATGAGCGTCTTGTAGTAGCTGGTTCTGGCGCTGAAGTTCCACGTCTTTCTCGAGAGACCCAGATCCATGCTGAACCTCTTGCTTCTGTCGAAGTAGGTGTAGAAGGGAGAAAATGTTCTTGTCTTTACCTCCGTGTAGGAGGTGGAGAACCTGTCCCTTCTGCCCGTGTAGCTGAAGGTTGCTATGCGTTCCCTTGTCTCGTTGTGGTAATCGACGCCCTGAATGGTGGAATCGACGTCCGATTCGTTCTGGGAGAGAGTCAGATAGAAGTTTCTCCTCGTGAAGGTTACGGAACCTCCCCGGGAGTCTATCTTTGTATCGACGTCCTGCTGAAAGGTCCCCGCTATTATCCGCGTTGGCATGTAGGTTCGCGAGGCATACAGATGTATGGGCAGAAACGTTCCCCTGAGAAGACGCAGGTTCAGATAGTAACCGAACCCTTTTAGGGTGGTTGTCGTTTCCGAACCGTTCCCTATGTACTTGGAGCGATCTATCCTGAGATTTCCCCTCACATCGAAGCTCAGCAGACGTGGACTGAGGGTGTACCCGTTAAAACCGAGCTGGTAGTCCTGGGTGAAAAGGGTTCTGTCTATGGTAAGTCTGTATCCGTTCCGATACTTCCAGTTCTCTTTCATAAAGCCGACCTCTAACTTTCCGTAAAAGCCCCTCTCCTTTCCTATAAGAGGATAAGAAAATCCCCAGCAGGTCATCCCTATAACTCCCAAGCTCGTCAGCAGAGTTCTTACCTGCATATGCCTCGTATCCCCTTGCAGAACACATCCTACTCTTCTTCAGGGTACTTCAGGTACTGAAAGACCTGAACCCTGCGGTTGAACTGGTCGACCACGTATATCCTGTCCTGTTCGTCTATGTAAAGCCCTGCCGGCAGGTGGAACTGACCGGGTCCGCTTCCCGCCTGACCCACGAAGAGAAGCAGTCTGCCTTCCTGATCGAAGATCTGAAAGTTGTCGAAGGCGGCGTCAGCCACGTAAATGTGGCCCTCGCTGTCCACACCCACACCTTTGGGTCTGTAAAAGTCCCCCGGTCTGTTCCCCGGCTGACCGAACTTCCTTATGAAGTTTCCCTCTGGATCCAGAATCTGAATCCTGAAGTTGAAGGTGTCTACAACCACGAGGTTACCCGTCCTTCTGTCGAGGGCTATGTTGGTGGGGTAGTTGAACTCACCGTCTCCCGAACCCCGCTTGCCTATGACAAGGAGAAGCTCCCCCGAATCGAGATCGAAAACCTTTATGTTGTGCTCTCCCGTATCCACCACGTAGAGCCTGTTTCTGCTCTCGTCCAGGGTGAGTCCCGTGGGTCTCTTCAGACTGTTTTTCCCTATACCCATGAGGAACTTCCCTTCCTCGTCTATGGCATAGACCATTCCAGCCTTGGCGTCCGACACCCACAGACGTCCTTTGCTGTCGCCGACTATGTTAACTGCTCCCATAAATCGACCGACTGGTTTGACCTCCTTCTCCTTCAGATCGAAGATGAACACCGTATTGAAGGCGGTGTCGACAACGTATATCTTCTCCCCCCTCGCCCAGACCCCGTAGGGTTTCATCAGCTCTATCTTCAGCCGGGGCTCGCCGAGGAGGGCACCGAGGATATCTACCTTTTTAAAGTCGCTCTCACCCCTGTAGCTGGCTATATACTTAATACGTGGTTTTTCGGGAGGAGGAGGCCAGACCCAAACCTCCTCCTTTTTCTTAGGCGCACAACCCGTCAGGAGCACCGCTGTAAACAGAAGAAGCAGATACCCCGCACCGCCTACACGTAAGTTCCCCCGCATGATCCATCAGGGAGGCATGGGTCCCTTCGCGTGGCAGGTCAGACAGAGAGCACTGTCCGTGTTGCCTCCAACTCTCCTCAGGAAGAGGGGATGCTGTCCACCGCCGGCTATGGGGTTGTCGGCATGGGGATCGTGGCAAGAGGGACACTCGACCTTACCGTTCCTCAGAAGGTCTCCTATGGTAGGTCCTGCGACGCCATCGGAGTCCCTCACGAGCCATGTGCCGGTCAAGGTGGTGGTAGTCTGCCTCAGGCTACCGGGGTTCTGATCGGGATCTGCGTTGGGTGCGTTGTAGGCTATGGATATGGGGTGGTCGTTGGTCAGATCCGTTCCTATGTTAGCGTAGCTGTTGGCGGGCATGGGAACCGCTACGTCTCCGCTCCAGCTTCCTCCACCATCGGTGGTCATCGAAACGTAGGTAACAGGAGACGTTAATCCACCCCCCGCGCCGTCGAGGCCGGTTCCGGAAACGTTAACGATGGAGTTAATAGCGGTTACACCGTCGTGGCAGGAGAGACACGCCTTGGAGGAAGCGTTGGGCTGGGCGTCAGGGTTCGTTCCCGAGACGGTGGTTCCGTACATGGTAAAGGTTTGCGCAGTAGTTTCCTTGTTCCACAGGGGAGCTCCGGTAAAGGCTGTGTTGGAGTGGTGAGGGGTGTGGCAGAAGACGCAGATCTCATTAACGTTCTCAGCCCTTATGGTTGCAGCGGTGTTGTTTGCCCGGAGGTCGTGCTTGGACCCCATAATGTTGGAGCCCGCGAAGATCACACCGCTCGCGGAAAAGACTCCAAGCAGCAGGAGAAATTTTCTCTTCTTCATCGCCATCACCTCCTAATTATATATTATGTTTAAGTTTATAAGTAGATTTAATAAAAGTTCCTTTACACCTTTATAAGGCTGCCTTATGTCTTTATAATTCAGACTGATTCTCATTTAATACAAATTTATATTTTGCACGTTCAGTAAATACATCCGAAAGAGATATAATAGGAGCTAAGCCTGATGTGCCACAAGGAACCCTTCAGAAGGCTGGATTGCTTCTTGCTGGCGGTCATATCTGCCGTGGCGGTCTTTGTGTTTGTTGCAATTTACATCCTTGTTTACAAATCCTCTGTTTCCCTCATAAAGGAAAACAGCGCTCTCTTTGCCGATGCGGTTGCCAAGCAGACCTTCAGCGATATGTATCAGCTGATGAGGAGAGGCTGGACGAGGCAGGAGCTTGTGGAGTTCCTCGAAGGTATAAAGAAGGCTCACGCGGACGTTCAGGTTGAGGTAAACATCTACAGAGGAGAGAAGGTCAGGGAGCTGTTCGGACCCATAGAGGAACCTCCGCGAAACAGGTTCGTGGAAGAAGCCTTTAAAAGGGGAAGGGTTATCTCTGAGGACAGAAACAACGTCCTTTATCACGTTTACCCCCTCAGAGCCAAAGCTGAGTGCCTGCGGTGCCATGTAAACGCAAAGGAGGGGGACGTTCTGGGAGCTATAGAGATTAAACAGGATATTACCCGCATAATGTCCAACCTGAAGAAAGAACTGTTCCTGATAGCCCTTTACATAATCCCCATCCCCCTCATAGGGGCGGGGATAGTCCTTTTAACCTTCAACCGGAGGGTCGAAGGCTCCCTGAAAAAGCTCAACGAGAGCATAGATCACCTTCAGAGCGTCTCCGACCTGAAGACCATAAAGGTGGAGGAGATAGACTTCGGTTTCGAGGAGCTGAACAGAATAGGTGGGAGCATCAGCAGACTCGCTGACAAGCTGAGAAACATAGCGGTGGACAAGGATATTTTAGAGTTCGAGCTGAGTCTTCTCGAGAGGTCCGTTCTGACCTCCGAGGCGGTAACGGACTGGAGGGACTTCTTCAAGACGATACTGACAGAGGTGTCCAAGATCCTCGACTACATCTACTTTATGGTCGTTTCCAAGGAGGAGAACGAGACCTTCAGGGTGCATATATTCTGGAACTGCACCTGTTACGAGAAGGAGGGCTTCCGCAAGGAAATGGAGGAAGAGATAGTCGCCATGCTGAAGGAGATCAAGTTCTGCTCCCTCAGGGCTGAGATAGAGTTCGATCACATACCCCTCGGAGAGATGAAAAGGCTGGACAGCTGTGATCTCTCCTACGTCAGGCTCCAGACCAAGAGGCTCTTTCTCAAGAAACCTGCCATAGACATCCTTGTGGGAATGGGGTTAAGCGAGCAGGAGATAAGCCGTGAGGCTAAGGAGCACGCTGTCGAGGCTCTCCTCACCACGCTTCTGAACACCCTCGGATCCATAAAGGCGGTGAGCAAGTACACGGAGAAGCTGGAGTACTTCGCCGCAAGGGATCCCCTCACGGGTCTTTACAATCAGCGCATCTTCTGGGAGCTGTTCGATTATGAGATAGAGAGAGCCAAGAGACACAACTACAAGTTCTCCCTATTTATCATCGATCTGGACAACTTCAAGCTCATAAACGACATATACGGACACAACTTCGGAGATCAGGTTCTCAAAGAGATAGGGCGGATACTAGAAAAGATATTCAGGAAGGAGGACATCATAGCCCGATACGGGGGCGATGAGTTTGCGGTGATCCTGCCCTATACGGGACCGGAGCAGGCGGAATCCATAGCAAAGCGTCTGGTCAAAGCCTTCGAAGAGTTCTCCATAGAGGCGCCCAACGGGAAGATCATAAAGGTAACCTCCTCCATAGGTGTGGCGGTCTTCCCCGACCACGGTCAGGATTCGAGGGAGCTCTTCATACTGGCGGACAGCATGCTTTACAGGGCAAAGGAGGCGGGCAAGAACAGATACGTGCTTCCCAGAGAGGAGGACCTTGCGGCGGCGGAGCACGAGCTTGTGAACAAGAGCTTCTTCATCCTCGAACGCTCGGGAGAGATAAAGATAGTTCCCTTCTTCCAGCCCATTCTCAATCTGAAAACAGGCAGAACCGAGGGTTACGAGGTTCTCATGCGCATAGAGCAGGAGGGCAAAATCCTTCCCGCCTCCGACTTCATCTACACCGCAGAGCGGACGGCTTCGATCCACAGACTCGACGCTTCCCTGATGGAGTGCGCCTTCGAAAAGGTAAAGGAGAAAGACTGCGAACCCCTCCTCTTCTTCAACCTCTCACCGAAGGTGCTTATAGTGGAGGAGTTTATGACGAACATAAAGGAGATCATCCACAGCTTCGGTGTGGGTTACGAGAGGATAGTCTTTGAGATAACAGAGCGGGAAACCGTCAGAAGCTTCGAGATCCTGAGAAAGTTCGGCACGGAGCTGAAGAAGCTCGGCTTCAGGCTCGCGGTGGATGACTTCGGATCGGGGTTTGCCTCCTTCACTTACATAAAGCTCCTGCCCATAGATTTTGTGAAGATAGACGGGGACTTCATCCGATCTATGGTAAAGAGTGAGGTCGATAAGGCTTTTGTGGACAGCACCGTTCTGATGATGAAAACGCTGAATATAAAGACAGTTGCCGAGTTTGTGGAGAGCAAGGAGATCCTCGAGAAGGTCCTGGACATGGACATAGATTACGCTCAGGGCTTTTACATAGGGGAGCCCTCCCCCGAGGTCTGTGAAGGCAACAACCCTACCCTCGACAGGATAAAGGGAAGAACCACGTCAGGATAAGCCCTCCGAACTTCTCTGCTTTCCTCAGAGCTACTTTGGCTTTTAGTCTACGTATCTACTGGAGAGGCGGGTAAAAACAAAAATTAACCAGCCAAGGGAATATCAGGGCCGGAGAATTTTTGGGTTGTTAAAGGAGGCGGCGGGAGAGACCCACCGCCTGAAAAGGTTGTGTATTCAGTGTCCTCCGAGTCCGCCTTTACCTGTCAGAGCCATATACAGGGAGAAGATTGTTTGAAAGACCGCCAGTGCTGCTTCGAGTCCAAGGACGAACATACCCCAGACGAGCCACTTTTCCTTCTTCCTCATCTCCTCGATGTCCGCTATGGCTTCTGCCTCGCGATCGACGGGGAGCTCATCAGCCTCTTCCTCCACCAGACCCCAGGCTTCCTTGGTTCCCAGACCTTCGTCGCCGGTAACACGCTTCCTGAACCAGCCAAAGGCGAAGATGAACCAGAGCATGAAGGGTATGAACATGAAGATAGCGATCACCGCGTAACCGTCGTGGATGTTCTCGACCCTACCGAAGACGAGGGGGTAGATGATACCGCCGGTCGTGGAGATACCGCCTATGAAACCCGTGGCTATGCCGGGATACTTCTTGAAGAGTATGGGAACGAGTCCGAAGCAGGATCCTGTTCCTGTGCTTATACAGAATCCGAGGAAGGCGAGGATCAGAACGGAGGTGGTGAGGTGTCCCGTTCTCCCGGCTATAGTCAGACCTATGGAGAGGATGGTGATGAGAACCATGGAGGTGAATACCCAGTGAAGCCTCGGTGCCCAGGGTTCTGTTTTGTTCAGGAAGGGCCAGGGTGTCCACCTGTGCTTCTGGAACATGTCCGATATGTAACCGGAGAAAGGTCTCCACAGGGACGCGTTAAAGGACTGAACGGCTGCAAAGGTTCCCGCTGCTACACCCATCGCGGCGGTAGTGGTGTAACCGAGAGCCTTCAGGTGCTCTTCGAAACCCAGCTTGTAGTAACCGGGTAGCCAGGCGTTGAGGGCGATCTCGTAACCGAAGCTCATGGCGTACTGGAGCATGAGGGCTATAGCTCCCCACCTTGTGAAGATGTAGAACATCCTCTTCAGGGAAGCGTGCTTCTTCGCCCTCGCGGCTATCTCTTCGGATCTGGCGGGAACGCCTCTGAGTATGTAGAGGAAGGCGAGTATGAAGGCGACTATACCCAGATGGATGAAGGCTGTCTTGTAGTCGGTTCCGTAAATTCTGGGAAGCATCATGGCTCCAACACCGGCACCCACGTTACCGGTTCCCGCGTAGAGACCCTCGGCGGTTCCTATCTCGTGCTCCTCGAACCACTGAGCCACGTGCTGGATCCCCACGACGAAGGAGATACCTGCGGATGCGACGATGACCCTGAGTAGGAAGAAGGTGTCGTAGTCCTCCACGAAGGCGGAGGCGATACAGGCTATGCCCGTGTAGGTCAGAATCAGCGGAAAGGTTCGGTGGGCGCCTATCTTGTCCGCGAGGAAGCCGGCTATGACCCTGCCTATGGGAGCGAGCCATATAGCGGAGCTTGCGAGAACGGCGAACTCCGCTCTCGAGAGGTTGTAGTGCTCAATTATAGCGGCGCTGAAGGCTGCTGTGGAGAACCACATGAGGAAGCACCAGAAAAAGGAGACCGCGGCGAGGATGAGCTGTTCGATCTTGTTGGTCCTTTTACCTCCTACCGTTACTGAACCCATATCTATACCCCCCTAACAGATTTCCTCATCCACACAACGACCTGATAGGGTCTCCAGAGATAGGTAACGGGAAGCGTGAAAACGTGCACAAGTCTGGTAAAGGGAAAGAGCAGTATAACCACAAAAGCTAAGAAGAAGTGAAGCTTCACAGCCCAGGGCATGGTCTGAACGTAGCTGATGTCTGGTCTGAGTGTGATGAGCGACCAGAGCCAGGAGGCGGCGGTCTGCGTAAACCAGAGTCCTCCCCAGGTGTAGAAGACCGCGATGTAAAGACCGAGCGCAACCTGAACTATGAGGGAGAGCAGAAGGAGCCAGTCCGCAAGGTTCGAAGTTACCGCTACCCTACTTACCGAGAGGCGTCTGACCGCAAGGAGGATGAGACCGAACAGGGAGTACATGGCGAGCGCCCAGCCGGTAACTTCAAGAACCACGGTTCTCAAGGGTCCGCCGACGATGGCGAGGTGAAGGTCGGGCAGAAGGAAGGCGAACACGTGAGCCAAGAGTATGAGGATTATTCCGTAGTGCCATGCCACAGAGCCCCAGAAGAGCTTGTCGTTTTCGAGGAACTGGGTCGACAGGCTGGAGTAGGAGAACCTGTCCCCGAAGTATCTGTAAACGCCTACCACAACCGCAAGGGCAATGGCTATATAGGGGAAGCCTGCGAACAGAAAGAGGTCTAACATGACTCCTTACCTCCTCTAAGTATCCTGTAAGCCACCTCCAGCACCGCCCTGTAGGGGTTTTCCTCCTTGAGATTTTCCCTCATCTTTTCCAGGGCGGGCAGAAGGCACAGGGATATGAGATCGTTCCTTTCCTCCTCGTCCTCGTACTTGGGAAGAAACGCTAACACAATCGCTATGTGATCGGGAAGCTCCCTTTCGTCGTAGGAGAAGCCGTATTTTCTGTAAGCTTCCTTGAGACCCACCATGAAGTAGCTTCTCCTGTAATCTTCGCCGAAGATATAGTGCCCCACGTAGGGAGGGCACGGAGGCTGGAGATCGAAGGTGTAGGTGTAAACGTCCTGAAGCCTCTCGAGACCCTCTCTCTCTATAAAGGCTCTGAACCCCTCCATCAGCTCCGCCAGGGGATCGTCGTGCTGGGTCAGAAGAACAACACACTCCCGGGCTTTGCTCTCCGTCTCCTCGGAGGGAAAGAGCAGCAGCTCCGAAAGGAGCGGAAAGATCTCGCTTTCCAACGCCACCTCCACCATCACATACCCCTCTGAGGAGGTTTTCTGAAGCCAAAGCCCGTGCTCGCCTTCGTATCGTAAACGTCCGCGGTCCGCTCCACCGAGAGCTCCCTGTGGGAGGGGGGAATGACGAACCTCTCGTGGAAGGTGGGCAGGGACATCAGCCTGTACATCTCCTCCGCTACCTCCGGCGTAAGCTCCATCTCATCCATCATCCTCTTGACCTCTTCCTCAGGTACATCCTTGGCGTTCTGGGCTCTCTTATAGAGCCTCAGGGCGAGCATCTTCTTGAGAGCGTAGACTATGTGATCCTCGTTTCCTGCGGTGAACAGGTTGGAGAGGTATCTGACCGGAACCCTCACGCTCTCCGGCGTGCTGAAGAAGTCCTTGGCGAGTTCGTAGATCTCCCCGGACTTGAAAGCCATCACAGGCAGGAGTGGGGGGACGTAGAAGACCATGGGCATGGTTCTGTATTCGGGGTGAAGGGGGAAGGCTATCTTCCACTCCTTGACGAACTTGTAAACCGGAGACTTCTGGGCGTATTCGATAACGGAATCGTGGATGCCGTTCGCCTTCGCCGCCTTTATGACCTCCTCATCGAAGGGATCGAGGATGATCTCCCTCTGAGCGTCGACCAGATCCCTGTCCGATTTCTTTGCCGCTTCCACAATCCTGTCCGCGTCGTAGAGGATCACCCCGAGATACCTTATCCTGCCCACACAGGAGTGGAAGCAGGCGGGAGCCATGCCGGTTTCGACTCTGGGGTAACAGAGGATGCACTTCTCCGACTTTCCGGTGTTCCAGTTGAAGTAAACCTTCTTGTAGGGGCATCCGGATATGCACATCCTCCACGCCCGGCACTTCTCCTGACTTATGAGAACTATTCCGTCCTCCGCTCTCTTGTAGATGGCGCCGGCCGGACAGGCGGCGACGCAGCCCGGATTGAGACAGTGGTTGCATATCCGCGGCACGTAGAAGAAGACGACCCGCTCGAACTCGAAGAGCTTCTGTTTTTCCTCCTCCGAAAGGTTCCTGAGGTTCGGATCGTTTCTGGCGTAGACGGGGGTTCCGCTCAGGTCGTCGTCCCAGTTGGGACCAGCCTCTATCTCTATGGGTTCGCCGGTGATCATAGATATGGGTCTTGCAACGGGCTGAACGTCCATCTCCGGAGAGTTAAAGAGGTCCTCGTACCTGTATGTCCACGGTTCGTAGTAGTCGTCTATGGTGGGCAGATAGGGGTTGTAGAAGAGGTTTACGAGTCTGCTTATCTTGCCCCCCAGCTTTAGCCTTAGCTCCCCACCTGCAAGCTCCCAGCCACCTTTGTACTTCTCCTGATCTTCCCAGAGGGTAGGGTATCCGGTGCCGGGTTTGGTTTCCACGTTGTTCCACCAGGCGTATTCGAGACCCTTTCTGTCCGTCCATATGTTCTTACAGGCTATGCTGCAGGTGTGGCACCCTATACACTTATCGAGGTGAAAGACAGCTCCGATCTGTGCCCTTACGTCCATAATCCCACCTCCTACCAAATTACGGGACCTTCATACTTCCTTATGTAAACGTAGGTGTCCCTGTTAACTCCGGTTGGACCCCAGTAGTTCATCGCGTAGGTAAACTGGGCGTATCCTCCGAACATGAGAACGGGCTTCAGCTTGGTTCTGGTTACGCTGTTGTTCATTCCACCCCTCTTACCCGTAACGCCTCTCTCTATGTTCGTCTTGGAGAGGGGGATACCTACCGTCCTCTCAACGGCGTGGTAGACTATGCACACTCCCTTCGGGATCCGGGCGCTAACAACCGCCCTGGCAACGTAAACTCCGTTGTCGTTCACGAGCTCGACCCAGTCGTTATCGTTTATACCGAGTTCCCTGGCGTCCTCCTCGCTCAGCCATATGGGTTCCATACCCCGTGAGAGGGTGAGCATCCTGTGGTTGTCCATATAGGTGCTGTGGATGTGCCACTTACCGTGGGGGGTAAGGTACCTCACCAGCTTTGTCTTACCCTTTATCTGGGTCTTGTTTATATCCCCGTACTGCTCGGGGGTCGGGTTCGGTTTGTAGGTGGGGAGGTTCTCCCCGAAGGCTATGTACCCCTCGTGATCGAGGTAGAGGTGCTGTCTGCCCGTCAGCGTTCTCCAGGGGATCAGCTTCTTGACGTTCAGAACATAGGGGGAGTACGGTTTCCCTTCCGTCATGTCTCCGGACCACACGGGGGAGGTGAGGAGTCTTCTGGGCTGGGAGACGAGATCGTCGAAGGTGTAGCGGACGTCCCTGCTCTCTTCTGCGAGGTCCGTGAGCTTGAGCCCCACCTTCTCCTCCTCGGCTTTAAAGGCTCTGTAAGCCATCTCCCCGCACGTTTCCGGCGCCGTGGCGAGCAGGAAGTTGGCGGCGTCCACGGCATCCCTGAGGGAGGGATACTTCTTGCCGTTCCACTCGACGGGGTTCTTCTGGGCGAACTCCTCCCACACGTCCTCTATGGAGTACTTTATACCGTGTCCCGCCAGCTCCTTCACGGGACCGAAGGAGATGAACTTGTTGTAGAGGTTCACGTAGTCCCTCTCCACAACCACCAGCTTGGGCATGGTCTTGCCGGGGATGGGCTCACACTCACCCTTAGCCCAGTCCTTTATGGTGGGCTGTGCCAGCTCGTCGGGGGTGTCGTGAGCCAGAGGTGCTGCGATTATGTCCTTGACAGGTTCGGGCAGGTGGGTTTTGGCAAGCTCGCTTATCTTCCTCGCCAGGGACTTGAAGATGTCCCAGTCGGGCTTAGCCTCCCAGGAAGGGGGCACCGCTGCTCCGAGAGGATGTATGTAGGAGTGAAGGTCCGTGGAGTTGAGGTCGTTCTTCTCGTACCAGAAGGCGGTGGGCAGCACTATGTCCGAGTAGAGGGCGGAGGTGTCCATTCTGAAGTTGATGTCGACCACAAGATCCATCTTGCCTTCCGGTGCGGGGTCCCTCCAGACCACCTCCTTGACCTTACCCTTGGCAACCTCATCCGCTATGGCAGCGGAGTGGGTCCCGAGGTAGTGTTTGAGGAAGAACTCATGCCCCTTGGCGCTCGTCCCTATGGCGTTTCCTCTCCATATGACCCACACCCTGGGCCAGTTCTCGGGAGCGTCGGGATCCTCTATGGTGAACCTGAGCTTCTTCTCCTTGAGGAGATTTACCACGTACTGAATAACCTCCTCGTTCGTCTTTGCTCCGTTCTGTTCGGCTTCCTTCACCAGCTCGATGGAGTTTTTGTTGAACTGGGGATACCAGGGAAGCCATCCCAGTCTGACAGCCTTCGCCTGTATGTCTATGGCGTGCCCCTGATTCAGCTCGCTGTCCTGAGGGGTCGTGTGGTATTTGGTGAACTCGTCGTCGTACCTCCACTGGCAGGAGTGAACGTAGTGCCAGGAGGGTCCGTTCTGCTGTCTGGGTGGCTTGACCCAGTCCAGAGCGAAGGCTATGTGCGCCCAGGGTATCATGGGAGCCAGCTTCTCCTGTCCCACGTAGTGGTTGTGTCCTCCACCCTGGGTTCCAACGCAACCTGAAAGGATGAGGGCAACTATCTGGGATCTGTAGAGGAGGTTGTTGTGGTACCAGTGGTTCAGACCCGGTCCCACGATGATCATACACCTTCCTTCCGTCTTCTCCGCGGTGATCGCCCACTCCCGGGCAAACTGGATACAGGTATCTTTGGATATCCCTGACCTCTTCTCCTGCCATCCGGGCGTGAAGGGCAGATCGTCGTCGTAGCTCTTGGGGTAGTCGCCGGGAAGACCCCTGTCGACCCCGAACTGCGCCATCAGGAGATCGTAAACGGTTGCTACCGCTACCTT
>DRNB01000111.1 GCA_011375045.1 Aquifex aeolicus | reverse complement strand
CCCAGTTTTGCGGAGGCTCCTATCTGGAAGCCGAGACCTATCGTCTGGGACTGTCCGCCGCCGGCGTTCCAGCAGTCCGCGTTCCGATCGAAGGCGGCATCCCCGTCCCTGTCGAAGTTGCACATGAGTGCACCCATGTCGAGGGATCCCCACGCACCGTGGATGGCTCCCGAAACGGTGAAGGTCTCGTTTATCCTGTAAGCCACCGCAGGTATGATGCGCATGAACTGGAAGGTCGTGTGCATGTCCGAAAGGTAGGGCGTGTTGAGGGGCGTATTCCCCCCCTGATCCCTGTAATCGACCCCCATGCCGGACACACCGAAGGCACCAAGACCAAAGGTGAGCCTGCTGTTTACCCGGTGAACTATACCGATCTCGGGAACCAGAAAGAGGTCCGCCTTGCTCTTCACCCACCCCGAGCTACCGTAACCCGAAGCGCTCATGTCCACCTTTCCCTTCACCTGAGGCATGAAGAGGATGCCTCCGAACTGAACCGTGAACTTACCCGGATACTCAGCCATCCAGGCCGGGTTTCTGAACAGCGAGTCGACCGCTCCCAAGGGCATACCTACCCCTGTGCCACCCATTCCCCGCGAAGCGGGGGTGAGACCCATCAGGTTGTCGCCGTTCGTGGCGAAGCTGACCGAAGCTGTCGATATAAGAAGAAGCGTTAGAAAAACTCTCCTCATTTCTCTTCCCTCCTGCTTAAGGATTTTAAGTTGAGCCGGGCTTTTAATAAAAATCGCTTTTCTTATGGAGGAGAAAGATTCATTTATATAAGAATATGCTGATTTAATTATTCCTTAAACACCCTTAACAACCGCTTCAAACAGCCGAAGTAAAAAATCAAGGAGGTAAAAAATCATGAGGGGGACGCTGATAGGATCGGTGGTCGCTATCCTTTCCCTTTCCTTTGGAGGTGAGCTTTCCTTTCCGGAAAACTGGCAGACGATGAAGGAGGTTGAAAAAGGGGTCATCCTCAGGGGCAATCCCCTTTACGGGATAGTTCCGGGTTTTCACAAAACCTACATGAACGAGACAGCCTACCGGCACTTCAGGGAGCACTTCGCAGCCTTCAAGAAGGGTTCCGCACCACCCCAGTTTCCCGAGGGGGCGGAGATCGTCTTCGTGAACTTCAAGGACAAGGAAGGGAAAACCCCGAGGGTGATTCTGGTGATGAAGAAGACGGGGGACCCCAAGGACGAAGGAGGGTGGAAGTGGGAAGGCTTCCTCATGCCTGCCAAGAAGAGGATAGTTAAGAATCCTGCAAAAGACTGCGCCAACTGCCACTACAGGGGACAGAAGGACTGGGACGGTATCTTTCTTCCCCACGCCAAGTAGAGGTGGTGGACGGAGATGAAGCTGTCCCAAAAGATAAACATCACCCTTTTCTTTGCCATAATCACACCCCTTATCGTTCCCGTTTTCCTCCTCTTCAAGAACATGAACGAGTTTCAGGAGCGTTCTCTGGTTAACCTGCTCTCCTCCATATCCTCCGGACTGGTGGCTTCGATCACCTTCGAATCCAGAGACGGAGCGGAGGCTTATCTGCACGACACAGTAGACAACGTCCCCGAAGCCAAGTATGCGGTGGTCTTTACCACCGACGGCAAACCCTTTGCAAAGTGGGGTGAGGGTGCTGTCGAGATTCCGGGGGAGTGGGTTCACACGGTTCTCAGAGGTGAGAACTTTGTAACGGCGAAGGGAGACGATCTCATCATAGGTGTTCCTGTCTATGACACCTCGGAGGGGAAAGAGATCCTCGGAGCCTTCTTCCTGACAGCCGCCAAGCGCTCCATAGCCGGCGAGGTGGTGATCCTCCTGCTAACGGTCGGTCTCATATCAGCCACCATATTCGGCATAACGACGACGATCCTCAGGAAGGTCTCCAGAAGGATAGACCTTATAGTTCAGGAGATATCCAAGTCGAGTGAGGGGGAGATAGCTAAGGTCCCCTTCCAGTCTGACGACGAGATAGGTCAGATCGCCAGCTCCTGGAACGAGCTTGTCAACAAGCTGAGGGAGGTTGTTCGCCAGATAGCGGATCACTCCGGCAGTGTGGAGGAGATATCCACCAAGGTGTCCTCTGGTTCCGCGGAGCTTTCCCAGTCCGTGGATCACCAGATAGCCAACCTCTCCGAGATCGCCAGAGCGACGGAGAGGTTTGCGGAAACTCTGAAGGGTATATCCGAGAACATGGGTCAGGTCAGCACCCTCGCAAGGGAATCCTTCGAGGTGGCGAAGGCGGGGGCGGACAGCTCAGGCTCCATAGAGGAGACGGTGAAAAAGTTTTCCCTGACCATGAGGGAGGTTACGGACACCTTCTCGGAGCTTTCGAGCCGGGTCGCGAAGATAAACCAGATTGCGGATACGGTCAGGGAGATAGCGGAGAAGACAAACCTCCTATCCCTGAACGCCTCCATAGAGGCGGCGCGTGCCGGTGAGGCGGGAAGGGGTTTTGCAGTCGTCGCTCAGGAGGTGGGCGATCTTGCCGCAAAGACCGCGGAGGAGCTTGCCAAGATAGAGGAAACGACCCGGTCCGTTCTGTCCGCGGTGGACAAGGTGAGGGTCAACATAGAGAGGGTTAAGGAGGACTTCAGAAAGATGGAGGAGCAGTCCCGGGTCATGAGGGCGGACTTTGCGAAGATTTTAGAGAAGTCAGAGGACACCAGCAAAACCGCCTCGGAGGTATCTCAGGAGGTCAGCGAGCACCTGAAGACGATGGAGGAGATCTCCGGCCGGGTGGGCTTCATCACTCAGGCGAACGAGCAGATAGGAGCCATGGCTTTCGATCTTGCGAAGATAGCTGAGGAGATGAAGCTGGTGGCGGACAGGCTCTACGAGACCGTCAGGTTCTTCAAGATCAGGGAAGAATAACCCTCAGGGTTCCGTCGGTTCGTCGGGGACGGTGTGATCTATCTTCTGATCGGGGCAGAGCCTTCTGGGTTCCCACTCAGGATGGACGTCCGGATCGACCGGCTCTATGGGGATAGCAGGCTCTATCCTGGGCTTCTCTTCCATGACCAAAACCTCCTGCCTTTTAAATATAATCACCATATCCCCAAGTTGAAGAGGAGATCGATGCACTCCTCCTCGAGGGTTCTGTCGACGCCTCCGCTCCCCACACTCCCGAACTCCACACCCTCCAGCTCCTTCTTAGGTCTGGGCAGGGGTTCGTCCCCCGCTTCAGGAACGGAGGCGGTGTAGAGGAGCCTCTCCCCCTCTTTCCGGATCGTGAGTCCGTAAGCGTTCAGGAAGGCGTTTCTCCAGCAAACTATAAAGAGCTTCAGGAAAAAGGAGAGCTTCGTGGGTCTGTAGCCGGGGTGGGGCTTGTATTTCTCGGGCTGTCTTATCCCCTCCAGCTCCATCTTCTTTACTATCCGCTCCACCTGCTCGGGCGGGGGGTGTTTAACGGGGGGCCAGCCGAACACCTCCACGGACTTCCTCCCCAGTTTGAAGACCCAGGAGGTGAGTCTTGTGAACTCTTCAGCGGGCGGAACCAGAAGGTATCTGAACTCCCTCTGACCGAACTCCACCCTCTCGGGAAGGTCTCCCACAATCTTCAGAAGCGCTCTCGGACCCTCCTTGCGGAGCAGATCCTCTATCTCGTAGAGACCTATATACTCGTTTTTCCAGAGGGATATGAGTATGGGCTCCCTCCCCAGACCAAAGGGCATGAGCCGGATTCCAGAGAGCACGAGCCTCTCCCTCCTTGTTCTTCCGGCGAGCCACAGATATTTGTCGAGGTAAATCTTGAGCTCCCTCGGACTTACCAGTATCTTCTCCCATCCCTCCTTGCTTACCTCGAGGGGATCCACCACATCGACGAAGTTAACGGATAAGGAAACCCTGCCCATATCAGAAATATATCCCCCTTTACAGCGCAGGCACGCTCCTGTGCGCTACCTCCCTTATCTCCAAGAGGGTGGAAACTATAGCCTCCACCTCCGCAAGAGGTATCTGATTTGGCCCGTCGGAGAGGGCGCTGTCCGGATCAGGATGGGTTTCCATGAAGATACCGTCGCACCCGACAGCCACAGCCGCCCTCATCAGGGGGAAGGCGAACTCCCTCTGTCCTCCCGACCTGCTCCCCAGACCGCCGGGAAGCTGAACGCTGTGGGTTCCGTCGTAGATGACCTTTGCAAAGCGCTTCATTATCGGCAGGCTCCTGAAGTCGACGACGAGGTTGTTGTATCCGAAGGAAACCCCCCTCTCCGTCAGATAGATCTCCCTTGCGCCCCCCGCCCTGAGCTTTTCCACCACGTTCCCCATATCCCAGGGAGCCATAAACTGTCCCTTCTTCACGTTGACAGCCCTGCCGGTCCCCGCGGCGGCTAACAGAAGGTCCGTCTGGCGGCACAGGAAGGCGGGTATCTGGATCAGGTCCACCACCTCCGCCACCGCCCGAGCCTGATGGCTCTCGTGGATGTCCGTTGTCAGGGGCAGACCGAACTCCTCCTTGACCCGGCGAAGCACCCTGAGACCCTCGGACAGTCCTGGTCCCCGGAAGGACTTTATGGAGGATCTGTTCGCCTTATCGAAGGAGGATTTGAAGACAACCTTCAGGGAGGGAAACTTTTCCTGAAGCTCCCTGAGCTTCTGCGCCGTTTTCAGGACAACCCCCTCGTTTTCTATGACGCAGGGTCCGGCTATGAGCAGGAACCTTTCCATTCCTGATAATAATACTAACACCGACGCGGAGCGTTCGGATATTATTTAATAGATTAGTGGAGGAAAAGGAAAATGCGCAAGTTACTTCCCGCGGTGCTCGGACCTTTTCTGATAGCCTGTGCTCCGGTTGCCCAGGAAAGGGTTTCCGAACGGATGTCGGAGATCGAAATAAAGCTCTCCCGCCTTGAGCAGAAGCAGATAGATCTTGAGAAGAACGTGGAGCGAACGAACGAGAGGATAGACAGGCTAACCGAGCTCATCTCGGAGCTCAGGCTCGAGATCGAACGGCTGCGCCTGCGCATGGAGACAGGACTCACGGAGAGGGAGCCGGCCGGCGGGGGAACGGTGGAAAGGGTAGAACCCCCCGCCCTTGTGGAGAAGCTTCCGCCACCGCCCACCGGGATAAGGGAGGAGAAAGCTCCCGAGCAGCCGGCGGTGCAGGAGGCAAAGGAGGAGGATAAGGAGGAAGAGGAGGACGCCGAGACCGCCTACAGGAAAGCCATCGAGCTCTACAGCATAAAGAAGCTCTACGAGGCGAGGAACGCCTTTCTGAGCTTTATAAAGAAGTTTCCCGAGAACAAATACACCGACAACGCCTTCTTCTGGATAGGAAAGATCCATCAGGAGCTTGGGGATCCTGACCGGGCGGAGAACGTTTACAGGGTCCTTGTGGAGAAGTGCGAGGGGGGTAAGCTCCCGGACTGCAACAAGCTGCCCGATACCTACTATCAGCTCATGAGGATATACATGGACAGGGGGGATATGGAGGGCGCGAACCGCTACTACTCCCTTCT
>DRNB01000110.1 GCA_011375045.1 Aquifex aeolicus | reverse complement strand
GAGGGGGGGCATACTGAGCCTGACCGCAACCGACACAGCACCCCTGTCCGGAACCTACCCCAGGACCTGCCTGCGCAGGTACGGTGCCCGTCCTCTGAGGAACGAGTTCAAGCACGAGGTCGGTATAAGGATCCTCATAAAGAAGGTTGTGGAGCTCGCCGCCCAGCACGATATAGCCATGATTCCACTCTTTGCATACGCCCACCTGCACTACTTCAAGCTGTTTTTCATGAAGGACAGGGGAGCCAGCCTTACGGATTCCCTTATGGAGAGGATTGGATACCTGCTTTACTGCTTTAAGTGCGCCAACAGGGAAGCCGTTGTGGACGTTCTGAAGTTAAGGGAGGACTGCCCCGTATGCGGCGGAAGGTTCTCCGTGGGGGGTCCCCTGTGGCTGGGGGAGCTGTGGGACAAGGAGTTTGTGGATTTCCTTCACAGGGAAGCGGAGCGGGAGGAGAGTGTGCACAGGGAAACGAAACGAATCCTGTCCCTGATCCGGGAGGAGTCGGAGGTTCAGAGCCCGGGATTCTACGTTCTGTCCAAACTCTGTGAGAAGCTGAGCATACCCAGACAGCCTCCTATAAGAAAGGCGGTCGAGTTCTTCGAAGGGGTCAGAACCCACTTCGAGGGGGACGGCTTCAGGACCGAGCTTCCCCACAGGGAGGTCCTCAGAAGAGCAAAAGAGCTTAAACTGATAATGGAAGAAAGACTGAAGGGAGGTAGATCATGAGTCCGGAAGAGATGCTCAGAACGTTTCCCGATCAGTTAGAGTGGGAGGAGTTCGATCTCGATCCCTCCTCCTTCGGGAGGGTGATCTTCTGCGGAATGGGTGGATCGGGCATAGTGGGAGACATAGCGGTCAGGTGGATGGAGCACAGGGGCTCCTCCGTTCCAGCCGTTTCCTACAGGGGCTACGGTCTCCCTCCCTGGGCGGGTGAAGGGGACCTGGTGGTGTGCACCAGCTACAGCGGCAACACGGAGGAAACTGTAAGCAACTTTCTGACCGCCGTGGAGAGGGGAGCCACCGTGATAGCCATCAGCTCGGGGGGTAAACTCCGAGAGCTCTCCCAGCAGCATGGCACAAGACACATAGAGATACCCGGAGGCTTCGCACCCAGATACGCTCTGGGTTTTATGCTTTCGAAGCTCCTCTCCCTTCTGAACATAGACAGGGGTGAGCTCGAAGAGGCAAGGGAGAACCTCAGATCCTCCCTCGAGGAGTGTGCCCGTCAGGGTGAGGAGATAGCCCGGAGGCTCTACGGTTACGTTCCCGTGATGTACGCCACTCCCCTGACGGAGGTCTGCGCCTTCCGGTGGAAAACCCAGATAAACGAAAACTCCAAAACGCAGGCTTACTTTGCCGTTCTTCCGGAGATGCACCACAACGAAGTTGTTGGACTGGACAACGCCCAGATAAGAAGCAAGTGTGCCTTCATTCTGATGCAGGACGCCGGAGATCACGAGAGGGTTCTCAGGAGGGTGGACATCACCGCCGATCTTCTCAGGGATCTGGGTGTGGTGCCCCTCAGGCTAAGCGGAAAGGGTAACTCCTATCTGTCCCGCCTTCTCCATCTGATATTCACGGGGGACTGGGCGAGCTACCATCTCGCCCTTAAGTACGGTTTCGATCCCCTGCCCGTGAAGATCATAGACTACATAAAGGGGGAGCTTTCGAAGGGCTGAGGGTGTAAACTTTTACTCTATGTCCGCCTACATCCTCGTGCCCGCCGTTCTCTTCCTTTACTTTTACAACCTCGGTCTGAATCAGGTCTGGCAGCCCAACGAAGCCTTTTACGCCGAAGGCGCAAAGAACATGCTCAAAACCGGAGACTTTCTCACGCCGGTTTTTAACGGGGAGCTGAGGCTCAACAAACCACCCATGACCTACTGGCTCACAGCCCTGAGCTTCTACCTGTTCGGGTTAAACGAGTTCGCCCTCAGATTCTTTCAGGCTACTGCGGGGCTCGGAACCGCTCTGGTTACCTATCTTTTCGCCCGCAGGCTTTCGAACGGAAGAACCGCCGTTCTCTCCTTCCTGGTTCTTTCCCTGTCCTTTCAGTTCATAGCCAACGCCAGATACACGTCTCCGGAGATACTCCTGTGCTTCTTTACAACCCTCTCCCTCTACCTGTGGTTTCTGAGCTACCAAAGGAACAGTCTGCCTCTGCTTTTTCTTGCGCTGACCTCCTCCGCGTTCGGAGTTCTGACAAAGGGACCCGCTGGTTTTCTTCTTCCCGCCTCCATCATATTCATCTACCTGCTCCTGACGGACAGAAGGGAGCTTCTCAGGCTCCGCTACTACGTGGGGACCCTCTACGTGGCGGTAACCGCCGGGTGGTGGTTTCTCTACCAGCTCCTCGTGAACAGGGAAACCTTCGTCGAAATCTTCCTCAAGGAAAACGTAAAGAGGATCTACGCCCTTCAGGAGGATCCTTTTTACTTTTACCTCCTCGATATACCGGTTTCCTTCCTCCCTTACTCGCTGCTCTTTTACGTCGCCCTCCTGTGGGTTCTGAGAAACAGGGCACGCCGGCTTCTGTTTCCCCTCCTGTGGTTTGCAGTTATCTTCTTAGCCTTTACCCTTGTGAAGATGAAGATACCCGTTTACATAATGCCAGCCTTCCCAGCTATGGCGATCCTGACGGGCGAGTTCCTCAGCTCCGCACCTCAGGGCAGGGTTGTGGGAGGGCTTTCCCTTCTGCTGAGCGCTCTGATGATCCTCGCCGTCCTCGCGTCCGCGGTGCTCTTCAGTTTGAATCTGCCTCTTCTCCTTCTCTCGCTCACAGTCGCCCTTCTGCCCCTCCTGCGTCGTGAGCTGCGGCTTGCTCCCGCCTGTGCCGGATTCTCCCTGCTGCTCT
Source organism: Aquifex aeolicus (assembly GCA_011375045.1). Lineage (GTDB taxonomy): Bacteria > Aquificota > Aquificia > Aquificales > Aquificaceae > Hydrogenivirga > Hydrogenivirga aeolica_A. The sequence continues at coordinate 637 of DRNB01000110.1, read as the reverse complement.
ATCTGTCCGGTGCGATCCTGCCCCATCTCGAAGCTTACAGACCCTACAGGGAGATAGGGGAAAGGATCAGGGAGGTGGATCCCCGGGGGGAGCTGAGAACTTACGAGATACCCGCCTTCCACTACAACCTCCCCTTTTACGCGGACAGGGTGGTGGTGAGGGGGGCACGCCTCGAGGACGTAAAGGGTAAAGCCCTCCTCCTGATAAGGGAGGATCTTGCCGAGTGCCGTCCCCTGGGGGAGTGGGAGCTTTACAGGGGCTCGGAATCCCGCTTCTTCAAGTTTCTCATGCACATAAGGAAGGGGGAGAACTTCGAAAGGTTCAGGCTTTGCATTTTCAACGGGGGAATATAAAATCTATAGCATGTTCGAGCAGGAGCTTCTTCAGAAGCTGAACGAACACATGAACTACTTCCCCCGCAAAGAGCAGGCGATACTGCTGTGTCTTCACGCCATACAGGATCACTACGGCTACGTTCCCCCCGAGTCCCTGAGGCACCTCGCCGATCTCCTCGACCTTCCCCTGAACCACGTGGAGCAGGTTGTTGCCTTCTACGACATGTTCGACAGGGAAACCCCAGCCCGCCACCGGATAAGGGTGTGTGTGAGTATCGTCTGCCATCTTCTCGGTAAGAAGG
>DRNB01000109.1 GCA_011375045.1 Aquifex aeolicus | reverse complement strand
TCCTCCGCACTCGCCTTGGAGGGGGCTATGATCCTGCGCACCCTCTCCGAGAAGATCTCCGCACCGCCTCCGGGGATGGCGGACAGTCCAGCCTCCTTCAGGTCCTCCAGAACCTCCCGGTAGCTCTTGCCTGAGATCTTCGCCATGTGGTTTATCTCCACGGCGGTCCAGGCTTTTATACACATGTCGGGAAAGCGCCTCTTTATCTCCCGAACGATCCCGATATACATGCTGTAATCCCAGTGGGGGGGCACACCTCCGACGATGTGAACCTCCCTGCCTCCCGCTCTGTAAGTGTCCTCGACCTTCCGGAGGATCTGCTCCAGATCGAGCTCGTAAGCCCGGGGGTCTTTTCTCCCCACCCCGAAGGCGCAGAAGCTGCACCGGTAAACGCAGACGTTGGTGGGGTTGATCTGTCTGTTCACTATGAAGTAGGCGTTGCGTCCGTTCTTCTTCCTGCAGAGGTACTCCGCCAGAAGACCTGTAAAGGTCAGCTCACCGCTTTCGAACAGGTAGAGGGCTTCCTCCTCCGACAGACGCCTGTCCTCGAGAACCTTCTCCGCTATCCTCCTTAGGTTGCGATCCCCCGTCAGCTTCGGAATCTCTTCTGTCTTCAGCTCCATTCACCTGACCTGCAGGATAATATTTATACTATACGCGGAGGTTCAAGGATGGAGGAAAAGGAAGAGCTCAAGGAGGTAAAGGAGGAACTGAAGAAGGAAGAGGAAGAGATAGAGGAGCTCAGGGAAAGGCTGAGGAATTTAGAGGAGAAGGTTAAAAAGCTCGAGAGCACAGCTAAGGCTTCTAACATAAGGGCTGCGGAGCTCCAGCGGGAGCTCGATTACATGAGGGAGAGATACAGGAGGGATCTGGAGGAGCAGAGGAGGTTCGGACACGAGAAGCTCGTTCTCGATGTTCTTTCGGTTCTGGACGATCTCGAGAGAGCTCTCTCCGCCTCCAAGGCGTCGAGGGACTTCGACTCCCTCCTGAAGGGGGTGGAGATGATCTACGGACAGCTCAGGAAGGTCCTCGAAAAGCACGGGGTTGCGGAGATAGAGGTGGAGGGAAGGGAGTTCGACCCCTTCACCGCCGAGGCGGTCGAAACCGTCCCCAGCAGGGAACATCCCCCGAACACCGTTATCAGGGTCCTTCAGAGGGGATACAGGCTCCACCACAAGGTCATAAGACCCGCAAGGGTTGCGGTCTCCGTGTCCGAGGAGGAGGTAACCTGAAAAAGGCGTCCGTTCTCCCCTTCGAGAGGATCCTCAACCTCGAGGAATCGAACCTTCTGAAGAGATCGATCCTCAGGGCGGTGGAGGTCTTCGAGTGCTGGGGCTACAACTTCCTGAAGCTCCCCGCCTTCGAGTTCTACGAGTCCCAGAGGGAGGCTCTGGGGGAGAAGGTGAGGGAGGCTATAACCTTCCGTGATCCCAGCACAGGGGAACTCCTCAGCCTGAGGACGGACTTCACCGTTCAGGTGGTAAAGAGCGTCAGCTTCCTCAGGATAAGACACTTTCCCCTCAGGATTTACTACTTTGGAACCCTCTACCGCGTCGGACAGAGCTACGAGAGCTTTCAGGCGGGCGTGGAGCTCATAGGGGTTCGGGAGATCGAAGGGGACGCGGAGGTGGTAACAGCCATCCACGACTACCTGAGATCCTTGGGGCTCAGGGATCTGATGGTGAGCATAGGTCATGTGGGTATAGTGAGGAAGATCCTCTCGGATCTGGAGGAGGAGGAGAGGGACAGGGTGGAGAGAGCCTTCAGGGAAAAGAACGTCTCCCTTCTGAGGGAGGTGTTTGGCCAGAGCGTCGTTTCGGAGCTTCCCCTCGCTCAGGGGGGAAGGGAGGTGCTGACTCTGCTCGATGAGCTGAACCTCCGGCGGGAGAAGGAGGAGCTCGAAACCCTCGGAGGGCTTCTGGAAACCGCGGGCGTCAGGTTCTCCTACGACCTCTCGGAGGTGAGGGAGTTCCCCTACTACACGGGTGTGGTTTTCGAGTTCTTCTGTCCGGAGGCGGGGCATCCGGTAGCCGGGGGAGGCAGATACGACAGACTCTCGGAGGTTTACGGGGAGC
>DRNB01000108.1 GCA_011375045.1 Aquifex aeolicus | reverse complement strand
TAGCCTCAGCGTATCCTCGGGCAGTCCTTCGTCCCTGTATTTCAGGGCGATGTAGTAGCTGACCTTTGTGGGAATGGTCCTGTGGATGTTTCTTATCTCGTATTCCTTCTCGAAGGGTTCCCCTCTCTCTATGTAGGGGAGAACGTCCTTCAGAATAACGTCGTTGAAGTTGGGGGCGGGGTTGTCGTTCCGTTCTACGGTACACCTCCGGGGCTTGTCCTCCGGGTAGCTGTTTATAAGATCGGAAACCCTGATCCTTTTAGAGCCGGGAAACTCGTCGTAGGTTACCACCTCCATAAGATCCGTTCTGCCCACGATCTCATCCAAGCTGCGGAAGCCCATCTCTGCGAGGATCTCCCTTACCTCCCGGGCAACCGCCCTGAAGTAAGCCATCACGTTCTCCACCCTGCCCTTGAACTTAGCCCTGTATTTGGGATCCTGGGTTGCCACGCCTGTGGGACAGGTGTTCAGATGACACATCCTCGCCATAACGCATCCTTCCGCTATCATCGCCGCCGTTCCAAAGCCGAACTCCTCCGCTCCCAGGAGGGCTCCTATAACCACGTCCTTGCCGGTTCTCATTCCCCCGTCTACCCGGACCCTGATCTTGTCCCTGAGGTTGTTCTCCATGAGTATCCTCTGGGTCTCTATGAGTCCGATCTCCCAGTAGTTGCCTGCGTTCTTGATGGAGGAGTAGGGGGAGGCTCCCGTTCCCCCCTCCGCACCGCTGATCTGAACCACGTCCGCGTAAGCCTTCGCCACACCGGCGGCTATGGTTCCCACACCGAACTCCGAAACCAGCTTGACGCAGACCTTGGCAAAGGGGTTAGCCTGCTTGAGGTCGTGAATCAGCTGGGCGAGATCCTCTATGGAGTAGATATCGTGGTGGGGCGGGGGTGATATGAGCGTAACGCCGGGCTGGGAGTGCCTCAGCTTCGCTATGTAGTCGTTTACCTTGTGCCCCGGGAGCTGTCCCCCCTCTCCGGGCTTGGCTCCCTGAGCTATCTTGATCTCTATATCCTGAGCGCTTGCAAGGTAGGTGGGCGTAACCCCGAAGCGACCGCTCGCCACCTGCTTTATGGCTGAGTTCCTGATGGTCCAGTATCTTCTGGGATCCTCACCCCCTTCCCCCGAGTTGGACTTCATGCCGAGCCTGTTGCAGGCTTCCGCAATTACCTCGTGGGCTTCCGGCGACAGGGCGCCGAGGGACATCCCGCCGGTAACGAAGCGCTTGAGGATGCTCTCCTCCGGCTCCACCTCCTCCAAGGGGACGGGCTTCTCAGCCTTCCTGTAGGAGAGCAGGTGCCTTATGAAGGTGGGGTGCTGGGAGTTGGCGAGCCGGGAGAACTCCTTGTAGTCGCTGTAATCCTTCGTCTCCAGAAACCTGTGGAGGGCTCTTACCACGTGGGGGGACCAGGCGTGGAACTCACCCCCCTTTCTGAACTTCATCTCCCCTCCGTAATCCAGCCTGGGCTGATCCGTATCGTAGGCGGCGCTGTGCCGGGCGAGGGTGGAAAGCTCGATCTCCTCGAGTCCATCAGCCTCCAAGGTTACGGGCGTCCCCGTGAAGAACTCCTCCACGAACTCCTTGTTGAGGCAGACCGTATCGAATATCTGGGCGCCGTGGTAGGAGTTGAGGGTGGATATACCCATTTTGGACATGATCTTGAGCAGGCCGTCCTCTAAAGCCTTCCTGTAGTTAAAGACCGCCTCCTCGTAGTGCATCTGGAGTTTTCCCTTATCGCACAGCTCCTTTATGACCTCGTAGGCGAGGTAGGGATAAACGGCGCTGGCGCCGTAGCCTATCAGACAGGCTATCTGGTGGGTGTCCCTCGCCTCGCCGGTTTCCACGATGAAGGAGACTCTGGTGGACAGTCCCTTCCTTGCGAGGTGCTTCACGCTGGCGGCGACGGCGAGCAGACTCGGTATGGCGACCCTGTGTCTGTTAACGTATCTGTCGGAGAGGATTATTATCTGGGCTCCCTCCCTGACAGCCTCCTCCACCCTTCTCTGAAGGGTCTCTATACCCATGCGCAGGTCGCTGATGGGCTTCTCCTCGTAGAGGGCGTCCATGATAAGCTCGGAGATCCTCCTCTCCCCCGCCACGTCCTGAAGCTCGACCACGTTGTAGCTCCTCTCCTTGGGGTAGCATACGGGTATGCGGACGACCCTGAACTCCTTCTGCTCCTCTATAGCCTTCATCTGGTAATCGAGGAGTATGGGGGAGTCTATCTGGAGACGCTTGGCGTGCTCCGGGGTCTCCTTCAGGAAGTTCCTCTTGTAGCCGAGGTTCATCTTGAGGGACATGACGAGCCTTTCCCTGATGGGATCTATGGGGGGGTTCGTTACCTGAGCGAACCTCTGCTTGAAGTACCTGAACAGGAGCTTCGGTTTCTCGGAGAGGGGTGGCAGGGGGGTGTCGTCCCCCATGGAGAAGGTAAGCTCCTTCCCCGTCTGCGCCATGTACTGAATTACGTTCTTCACCTCCTCCTCGGTCCAGCCGAAGGCTATCTGCTTTCTGACCCTCTCGGGATCCTCCTGAGGCTCTTCGAGCCTTTTACCCTCCGTGAGCCGGGAGAGGCGCAGGAGGTTCCTCTCGAGCCAGTCCCTGTAAGGCTTGCGGGAGGCAAGCTCTTCGAGGATCTCCGGGGTTCTCCGGAACTCCCCCCTCTCCATGTCCACCACTACCGTGTCTCCGGGACCGAGGCGTCCCTTCTCCTTTATCCTTCTGCCTTCCAGATCCACCATACCCACCTCCGAGCCGAGGAGGAGGATACCGTCCTCCGTCAGAACGTAGCGGGCGGGTCTGAGACCGTTCCTGTCGAGGTGGGCGCCTATCTTTTTCCCCCAGACGAAGGTTATCGAGGCGGGTCCGTCCCAGGGTTTCATGAGGAGGGACTGATACTCGAAAAAGGCTTTCACCTCCTCCGAAAGCTCCGGTATGTGCTCCCACGCGGGGGGGATGAGCATGTTTATGGCGTGCTCCGGAGAGAAGCCGACGAGGCAGAGGAGCTCGAGAACCCTGTCCAGAGAGGCTGAGTCGCTCTCGGTATAGGAGATGAGGGGCTTCAGGAGATCCTTCCTGTCGCCGATGACCTCGTGTTCGAGTTCGTGCTGGAGGGAGATCATCCAGTTCCTGTTCCCCTGAATGGTGTTTATCTCCCCGTTGTGGGCGGACATCCGGAGGGGCTGGGCGAGGCGCCAGTTGGGGAGGGTGTTTGTGGAGTACCTCTGGTGGAACATGCAGTAGGCGGACTCGAAGTCCTCCTCCCTCAGATCAGGGTAGAAGCGGTCCAGCTGGGGCGCCACGAGCATACCCTTGTAAACGATGCTCTCGGAGGACAGGGAGGGAACGTAAACCTTCTCCTCCCCGAAGCGCTTTTCTATGATCCTCCTGACGAAGTAAAGACGCACCTCCCTCTCCTGAGGGGGAACGTCCCCCATGTCTATGAGGAGGTGTCTGATGCGGGGCATGACCCTGAGGGCGGACTCACCGACCGCGTCCGCATCTATGGGAACGTCCCGCCAGCCTATAACCCTGAGGTTCTCCCTCCTGAACTCCCTGACTACGTCCTCCTCCAGATCCTCGTAAAGGAAGAAGACACCCACCGCAAGGTCGTTTATGTTCCCCACGCTGTATCCGAGATCCTTCATTACCCTCGCAAAGAATCTTCTGGGTATCTGAGTCAGGACACCCGCGCCGTCTCCCGTCTTACCGTCTCCCCCCACCGCACCCCTGTGGGTGAGGTTCTTGACGGCGGTTACCCCCCAGCGAACTATCTGATTGGTCGCCTCCCCCTTTATACTGCAGACGAAACCGACACCGCAGGAATCGTATTCTTCCATCCTCATTCTTCTGCACCTCTCAGGATTTGAAAAGGTATATATAATATACTCCTTCCGGTGGAGCCATCGCCTCCCCTTATGTTCTGTAAGCTCTCTTCACACTCTCGAAGAGTTCATAGACCACGGGCAGGACGAAGAGACTCAGGGGCAGGGCGCTCAGCAGACCTCCGATAACTGCAACCGCGAGGGGCTGTCTCAGCTCCGAACCCTCGGTAACACCGAGCGCGGCGGGAAGCAGGGCGAAGACTATGGTGAGGGTGGTCATCAGTATGGGTCTGAGGCGCTCCTTTCGGGCTTTCATGATAGCCTCCCGCACCTCCGCTCCCTCTCTGCGCAGCTGAAGGATCCTCTCTATGAACAGCACCGAGTCCCGGGCAACTATACCCACGAGGAGTATTATCCCGAAGTAGGAGGGAACGCTCAGGCTTGTGCCTGTCAGGAACAGGAGTCCGAACACCCCCGAGAGGGCGAGGGGAAGGGTGAGGAGAACCGTGAAGGGGTGCAGGAGGCTCTCGAAGAGAGAGGCGAGCACCATGTAAACCCCTATCACCGCTATCAGGAGGGCGATACCCAGTCCCCTGAAGGCTCGCTGGAACTCCCGGGTCTGTCCCGCGGGTTCGAAGGTGTAGCCCGGAGGGAGGATGTCTCTGAGGAAGCTCTCTATCTCCTCCACCGCCTCCCCGAGGCTTTTGGATTTTAAGTTTGCAAAGAGGGTCAGGGCGTACTGCCTGTTGTAGCGGTTCACCACCGTGTAACCTGAAACGAGCTCGTAGCTCACAAGGGAGGAAAGGGGCACAAGCTCACCGCTTCGGGACCGGACGTAGATCCTCCGAAGGTTCTCGTAGGTCCTGAGAAAGTCCTCCTCCGCCTTCATGTAGATGTCGTAGCTCTCCGATCCCACCTCGTAGGTTCCCACCCAGAGCTTCCCGAACATGGCGTTGAGGGTCAGACCCACCTCCTCCACACTCACGCCGAGATCACCCAGCTTCCTCCTGTCGATCCTGATCCTGATCTCGGGCTGGTTCACTCTTATGTCCGTGTCTATATCCGTGTAGCCTCCCGATTCCTCCAGAAAGAGCCTCAGGCTTCTGGCTATGCGTGCCAGCTCCTGAAGGGAATCACCCCTTACAACGAACTGAACGTCCGTCTGTCTGCTCCCGTGGGCACCCACCACGGAGGGGACGTCAACGGAGGCTCTGACGTCCCTGAGCTTTGCTATCTCCTCCCTGACCATGTTCATCACGACTCCCTGATGGGGTCTCTCCCCTCTGTCCTTCAGGGTAACGAAGAACATACCCCCGTTCACGGTGGGGCTGATGAGTCCCTCACCGACAGCCATGCCGTATCTGAGTACGTAAGGGTTCCTCATGAGGATCTCCTCTATCTCACGTGCCTTTCTGTTTGTGAAGTCGAAGGAGGACCCCAGGGGGGTTTCGAATCTGATCACAAACCTCCCCTCGTCGACGAGGGGGAAAAACTCCTTCTTGGTCAGCCCCGCCATCTGAAAGCCGAGGAACACGGTGCTGAGGGAAAAACCAAGAACCAGAAGCTTGTGATTCAGAGCCCAGCCCAGAGCTCTATCGAAGATCGCCTCGAACCTTTCGTAGGTTCGCATGAAGAGGTTTTTCCTCTGAAGGCTCACGAGCCTTGCGGCAAGCATGGGTGTGAAGGAGATCGAAACGATGAAGGAAAGGGCTATCGCCGTTATGAGGGTGAGGGTGAACACTCCAAAGAAGGTGCCCGTAGGACCCCTGAGAAACAGGACGGGGATAAATATAACGACGAGGGAGGCTGTGGAGGTCAGAAGAGCGAAGATAACCGTCCGGGTCCCCCTCTCCGCCGCCTGAATCCCCTTGAGTCCCTCCTCGTTCCTGCGGTATATGCTCTCCAGCACAACGATAGCGTCGTCTATCACTATCCCCACCGCCACCGCCAGGGCGAGCAGGCTCATGGTGTTCAGAGAGTTACCCGTAACGTAGAGGACAAAAACGGTTCCCAGGATGGAAACAGGTATGGCGGAGACAGGTATCAGGGTAAAGCGGACGCTCCCCAGAAAGAGAAAGACGGTGAGAGCGGTCAGAAGGCTTCCTATGGCTATCTCGTGGAGGGCATCCCTAACGCTCCTCTTTATGAAAACGGAGGCATCGTAGTTAACGTCTATGTTTACCCCCTTCGGGGCTATCCTTCTGAGCTCCTCTATCTTCTCCCAGATCCTGCTGGCGGTTTCAACGGTGTTTGCCTTGCTCTCCTTGTAAACTATCAGGGCAACGGCGGATTTGAGGTTAAAGCGAACGGCGTTCCTGACCTCCTCGTAGGAGAACTCCACCCGGGCAACGTCCCCGAGCCTCAGATCGTCCCTCAGTATCAGGTCGGCGAGCTCCTCCGGAGAGTTAAACTTACCCAAAAGGCGCAGCACGTACTCCCTGTTTTCACCGTAAGCTGTGCCCGCCGGAACCTCCACGTGGTTCTTCCTTACCGCCTCCAGGATTTCACCTGCGGTTACGTTGCGGACCAGCATCCTCTCCGGATCGAGCCGGATCCAGAGGACCCTGTCCCTGAACCCTCCCGTATGAACCTCCCCCACGCCCTTCAGGCGTTCGAACTCCCTCTTGACCACCTTGTCCGCAAAGAAGGAAACCACGTCGTAGTCGACGTCCCCGTGGATAAGCACAGCCATTATGGGCGCAAGGGAGGTGTTTATCTTCCTCACGCTGGGGGGATCCACACCCCTCGGAAGCCTTCTGAATACCCTCTGGGCTACGTCCCTTACCTCCTGAGCGGCTACGTTTACGTCCTTGTCGAGATCGAAGACCACCGTTATGCTGGACAGACCCGCGTAGCTCTTCGAGATTATGGCGTCCACACCGCTCACGCGGGACAGATCCTCCTCTATGACCCTCGTTACGGTGGCGTCCACCAGCTCGGCGCTGGCACCCTCGTAGACAGTCGAAACCGTTACCATGGGGAAGTCCACGTCGGGAAACCTGTCAACAGGGATGTTGATGTAGGCATAGTAGCCGAGGACGAGAAAGGACATCATGAACATGAAGGTGGTTACGGGACGGTTTATAAAAAAACGATACATAGGGAGATTATAATATGCCCTATGACCCGCCAGTCAGTGATCGCCCTGATGGGGCTTGTGTTCCTTTTAGCTTCCTGCAGCCCCGAGAGGAAGGAATCCCCCCGGGGGGAAAAGATCTTCGAGGTCAGAACCCTGCCCGTTACCTACAGCACCTCCTACCTCGAGTATAAGACCGGCGGCTTTTTCGAGGCTATATTCACCGTGGAGGTAGCGCCGGAGGTCTCGGGAAAGGTCGTGAGGATCTTCGCGGAGGAGGGGGATCAGGTAAAGGAGGGGGATCCCCTCCTGAAGATAGAGGATTCCGTTTACAGAAAGGCTTACGAGGAAGCTCTCTGGGAGCTCAAGCAGGCTCAGCGGGATTACGAGAATCAGAAGGCTCTCCTCGAACGCAGGGAAGCTCTCTACAGAAAGGAGCTGATAAGCAAGGAGGAGTTCGAAGAGGTCAGGACCCGGGTAGAGGTTCTCAGGGCGAGGATAGAGAGTCTGAGGGTGCGCCTCGAGAGCAGAAAGCTCGATCTGGAGAGAACCCTTCTGAAGAGTCCCTTGGACGGTGTGATCCTCAGCAGGGAGGTAAGTGTGGGCGATTACGTAACCCCCCAGAAGGTTACCTACGTGATCCTCAAGACCGATCCCCTGCGCTTTGTCTTCAAGGTTCCTCAGGAGATCGTATCCCACCTGAGGAAGGGGACACCTGTGGAGGTCGTGGCGGACGGAAGGAGGGTGAGGGCAGAGGTAACCTACATATCCCCCTCCGCGGACAGCAACAGGCTCTTCAGCGTCAAAGCCCTCATCAGAAACGGGGAGGGTTTCTTCAAGCCGAACGCTTACGGGGAGGTGTCCTTCGGTTTTAAGAGGATCAGGGCTGTCTCTGTTCCCGAGCAGGCTGTCCAGCTTTCCAGAGGACAGAGCTTCCTGTGGGTGGTGAGGGAATCGCGGACTGTCAAGGTTCCCGTCAGGGTGATCCGGCACGAAGGGGATAAACTTCTGGTGGTGGGGGAGCTGAAGGAGGGGGACAGGGTGATCGTGGAGGGGCTTCTGTTCCTTTACGAGGGGGCAAAGGTGGTGGAGAGATGAGGGTGCTCCTCCTCCTGATCTCCTTTTCCCTCAGTTTTTCCCTCACCCTCGAAGAAGCCAAGCGCCTCGCCCTCGAAAACCAGCTGGAGGTTGTGAAGGGGGAGCTCGATCTGAGGAAGCTGGAGGAGCGGATCAGGGAAGCGAAGGGGGGGATACTTCCCAGAATTAACCTCACCGCCACCTATATAAGGTGGGACAGAAACTACATCTCCGCCTTTGTCCCTCCGGACAAATACTCCGCCACCCTTACCCTGAACCAGTCCCTCTTCGACAGGGTCGTGTGGACCGCTCTCGAACTTGCCCGCACCAGCAGGGAGCTTCAGGAGCTTGTGCTCGGCGATGTGAGGCAGACGGTTCTCGCGGAGGTCGAAAAGCTCTTCTGGGCTGTTCTTCTCAAGAGGGAGATCCTCAGGGAGAAGGAACGATCCCTTACTTACTGGGAAAACTACTACCTTATGGTAAAGGAAAAGTATGAGAAGGGGGTGGTTCCCCGATTCGAGTTCCTGAGGGCACGGGCGCAGTTCAGACAGGCACGGGCGGATCTTATAAGGGCGCAGAGCGACCTGAGGGCTTCCCTCAACAGCCTCAAGAGCTTTCTGGGGCTTACGGGGGAGGTAAGCGTGGAGGGAAAGCTCCTCAAGACAGATATCCCCTCCGGGGATCCCTACAGGCTTTTGGAGGAGAACAACCCAACGCTGAAGGTCCTCCGAAAGACCCTCGAGCTCAGAAGGCTCACCGTCGAAGCCCGCAGATCCGAGTTCTACCCCAGACTCTCCTTCTTTTTTAACTACAACTGGGAGAACATAATGGACTTCACAAACGGCAGACTTAAAGAGGACTTCCGCCACGGATACAACCTCGGACTCAAGCTGGAGCTTCCCCTTTTCGAAGGCGGTAGCAGGGTAGCCAGAATTGCCCAAGAGGAGCTGGAGAGGGTTAAGGTGGACAGGGAGTTAGAGTTCACCAGAAGGAAACTCCTCAACGAGCTGGAAACCCTGCTGGCACGCATAAGAAGCGCCGAGGAGGAGATAAAGGCACGGGAGGATACCCTTCTCGCGGCGGAGGAGTCCCTGAGATTTGCCACGGAAAGATACGCCTACGGCGTGGGTTCCCAGGTCGAACTGCTCGACGCCCGCAGAAACTACGAGAGCGCAAAGCTCCTCTACCTCGAATCCATCTACGCCTACAACTCCTTAGTCGCTGATCTCAAAAGGATGCTGGGACTGTGATCACTCCCGCAGGAGCGCCCTCGGATAGGAGCCTAATATCTTGACCATCTGGGTCCTCCCCTTCAGATCCTCGAGGACCTCCTTCACCCTTTCCTCCTCCTGATGCCCCTCCAGATCCACGAAGAAAACGTAGTCCCACGCACGCCTCCGGGAGGGACGGGACTCTATCTTGGTTAGGTTGATACCCTTCCTGTAGAAGGCTTCGAGCGCTCTGTAGAGCGCTCCGGGTTCGTCCCTGACGGCGAAGATGAGGCTTGTCTTGTCCTTACCCGTGGGCTTCATCCTTCTTCGGGATATTACGAGGAAACGGGTGAAGTTGTCCCCGCTCTCCTGTATGTTCCGCGCCAGAACGTTGAGGTGGTAGGTGTAGCCCGCAACCTCGCTGGCTATGGCTGCGGTCTTTTCCTCCTCCAGAGCTATCTCGCACGCCTTGGCTGTGCTCTCCGTTTCGATAACGCGAGCCTGCGGCAGGTTCTTCTCGAGCCACTTCCGGCACTGGCCAAGCGCTACCTTGTGGGAGTAAACCCTCTCCACCTCGCCGAGGTTCTCACAGGAGGAGAGCAGATGCAGGCTGATGGGTATGACTATCTCTCCAGATATCTTGAGGTCGCTTTCGAGGAACATATCGAGGGTGTAGTTGACAACCCCCTCTATGGTGTTCTCCACGGGAACCACCCCGTAATCCGCCCTCTCGGATTCCACCTCCGCGAAGACGTCCCTTATGGTGGTGCACGGAACGTATTGGGCTGAGAAGCCAAAGAACTCCAGAGCCGCCTGATGGGTAAAGGTCGCCTTGGGTCCGAGGTAAGCTATACGGAGGGGTTTTTCGAGGGATAGACAGGCTGATATGATCTCCCTGTATATGTGAACGAGGGCTTCCGGAGGGAACTCCTCACCGAACTCCGTTTTGTTCAGCCTGAGCAGTTTTTCAAATATAGCCCGCTCCCTTTCAGGGACGTGGATTTCGAGGTTGCGCTCCTTCTTAATTCTTCCTATCTCCTTGGCTATCCTCGCCCGCTCGTTCAGAAGACGGAGAATTTCCCTGTCTATCAGGTCTATCTTCTGCCTGAGTTTCTCGATCTCCTTCACAGTTTTAATTTTAACTGAATCGGTGCTGACAGCAGTCATACCACCGCCGGGGATTTGCTGTATCCTTTTTAGTAACCGCTCCCTCAGGAGGATCCTCATGGCAGTCAAGGAGATCATGGACGCTCTCAGAGACGAAAAGCTCGAAGACTTGGGGTTGAAGGAAAACCTCGCCCAGCTCGTTAAGGATGTGAAGGTTATAGGCAAGGAGATCGATCTTCTCCTCTACCTTCCGAAGGCGGGACTCGAGGACGCGCTCCGGGAGCGGGTCAGGCGCGTTCTCCTCGGACTCTCCGACATCGAAAGGGTAAACGTCAGCTTCTCGGGTTCACCCCCTCCCAGATCTCAGGCGCCGGTGGGTCAGCCCGCCTTTGCGAAGAGACCCGTTCCGGGTGTGAAGCACCTGATCGCCATCGGAAGCGGTAAGGGAGGGGTCGGCAAGTCCACGGTGGCGGCGAACCTCGCCCTCGCTCTCTCCCGGCTCGGCTACAGGGTAGGTTTGCTGGACGCGGACGTTTACGGACCCAGCATACCCACCATCCTCGGTCTGAAGGGTGAGAGGGTTTTGGTCAACGAGCAGAACAGACTTCTGCCCCTCGAGAAGTTCGGTCTGAAGGTGCTCTCCATAGGTTTCATGCTTCCCTCGGAGGACACCCCCGTCATATGGCGGGGTCCCATGCTGATGAAGGCGCTGACCCAGTTCCTCTTCGATGTGGAGTGGGGTGAACTGGACGTGCTCCTGCTCGATCTCCCTCCGGGAACGGGGGACGTTCAGCTTACCCTCGCCCAGAACGTCGAGCTGACGGGAGCGGTTGTGGTCACCACACCTCAGGACGTCGCCCTCGCCGACGTGAGAAAGGCAACGACCATGTTCAGGGAGGTTCAGATCCCCGTTCTGGGAGTTATAGAGAACATGGCTTACTTCGTGTGCCCCGATTCGGGGGAGAGGTACTACATATTCGGCAGAGGTAAGACCGCGGAGTTTGCCTCCGCCTATGGCATCAGGGTTTTAGGCTCCATACCCATCGATCCCGAGGTTTCAGAGCGCTCGGACAGGGGGGAGCCCGTCGTGGTCGGCAACCCCGAGTCGGAAACCGCAAAGGCTTTCCTTAGCATAGCCCGCTTGCTCGCCCAGAATTTCAGCTGAGGAGGTTTTGAGTATGTTCGAGAGGAAGGAAGGTGAGAAGACGGTTTATCTGGATCATATAGCCACCACCCCCGTGGCTGAGGAGGTTCTCTCAGCCATGCTCCCCTACTTCAGGGAGAAGTTCGGCAACCCCACGTCGCTCCACAGCTTCGGACAGATGGCAAAGAAGGCTGTAAACAGAGCCCGGGAGCAGATAGCGGAGCTGATAAAGGCAGGCACGCCCGAGGAGATAATCTTCACCTCGGGAGGCATCGAAGCCAACAACCTCGCCATAAAGGGTATAGCGGCAGCTTACAGGAGGAGGGGAAACCACATAGTAACGACGGAGATAGAGCACCATTCGATCCTCCACCCCTGCAGAACCCTCGAAAGGGAAGGCTGGGAGATCACCTACCTCAAGCCCGATCGATACGGACTCATAGATCCGGAGGCGGTCAGGGAGGCGGTCAGGGAGGATACGGTTCTGGTCTCCATAGGACACTCCAACAGGGAGATAGGAACTATACAGAACATAGCCCAGCTGGTCAGAGCTGCCAAGGAGAAGAACCCGAAGGTCATATTTCATACGGACGCGGCACCGACGCTGGGACACTACCCCGTTGACCTTCAGGAGTGGGGTGTGGACTGCGCCTCCTTCACCGCCCACCTGATGTACGGACCCAAGGGTGTGGGTGCCCTGTGGACGAGAAAGGGGGTGAAGGTGAAGCCCCTCATCGAGGGGGGAGTTCAGGAAAGGGGGGTGAGAGCGGGAACGGAGAACGTCCCCGGCATAGTCGGCTTCGGAGCGGCGGCTGAGCTGGCGCTGAGGGAGCTCGAGGACAGGATGAAGCGCCTCTCCTCATACAGGGACAGGCTGAAGAAGGCTATAGAGGAGAACCTCGACTACATAGAGTTCACGGGACACCCCACCCAGAGACTCCCCCACCACCTTTCACTCATCGTGCACTTCATAGAGGGGGAGGCAATGCTCCTGAGGTGCGATCTCATGGGTATAGAGACCGCTTCGGGTTCCGCCTGCGTTTCCATGGCTCTCAAGCAGTCCCACGTCCTCTCCGCCATCGGCATACCCAAGGAGGTCTCCAACGGATCGATAGTCTTCAGCTTCGGCAGGGAAAACACGGAGGAGGACGTAGCCTACGTGGCGGAAGAGTTCCCCAAGATAGTCAAGTGGCTCAGAAGCCTGTCCCCCTTCAATCCGGAGAACTGGGAGCGCTACGTAAAGACCAAGGAAACCTCAGGATAACGCAGCAGAAGGGTCTGAGGGAGGAGGTCATGCTCCCGAGGAGGGAGCGGTAGGGAACTCCGCTGCGGGGATCCCTCACCTCAGGCTCCACCTCCACGAGGGGGATGAGGACGAAGTCCCGCTCCCCCATACGGGGATGGGGTATTTCTAAATCCTTTTCCCTGATCGTCTCCCCGCCGTAGAGGAGTATATCTATGTCTATCTCCCGGGGACCCCACCGGAACCTGTGCCTTCTGCCGATTTTCCTCTCTATGTTCTGAAGCTCCCTCAGCAGATCCCGGGGACTCAGGGACGTTTCCATCTTCACCACGCAGTTGAGGAAGGGAGGCTGTTCCTCCACACCCCACGGGTCGCTCTCGTAAACGGTGGAGACGTCCAGCACCCCGAACCTCTCCGCGAGCTCCTCAACGGCTCTGAGGATGAAGGCTATTCTGTTCCCCACGTTGCTTCCCAAGCCAAGAAAGACGCGTCTCCTTTCCCTCACGTTTCCGGTGGGATTTTAAAATACTTCATTATGCTCGAAGGACTGAAGGGACACACGGTAGTCGTGGGGTTGGGA
The DNA here is from genome assembly GCA_011375045.1 of Aquifex aeolicus. Lineage (GTDB taxonomy): Bacteria > Aquificota > Aquificia > Aquificales > Aquificaceae > Hydrogenivirga > Hydrogenivirga aeolica_A. Next base: position 797 of record DRNB01000108.1, on the reverse strand, counting down.
AGAACGGGGTTCGCCATAGTGGAAACGCTCAGAAGCCTCGGGGAGAGGGTGGTGGTGATCGAATCGAACAGAAGCAGAGCTCAGGAGTGCGCGGAAGCCTTCCCCGGCATCGAAGTCGTTACGGGGGACGCCAAGGAGGAGGAGATCCTCGAGCTTGCGAGCATAAGGTCCGCCGAGAGACTCCTTGTGAACACCTCCTCCGACAGCGAGAACATGTTTATAGTGGTAACCGCGAGGGAGCTTAACCCCGATCTCTTTATATCCTGCCGGGTAACCAGACCCGAGAACGAGGAGAAGCTCAGGAGAGCGGGAGCGGATCTCACCTACCTTCCCGAGAGCATCAGCGGGAGGTCCGTCGCCATCGCCGTTCTGAAGCCGGAGCTGGCGAGCTTCTTCAGGGAGATACTTCTGTCCGAAACCGCCCCCTACATGCTGGAGATAGTTCCCGTCGACGGGAGGTCCCCCGTGAGAGGCAGAGCCATAAGCAGTTTCTTCAACGAGGAGGTGTTCGGTCTTCTGCTCGCCCTCGTGAGGGGTAAAGAGCTCCTCATCAACCCTCCCCGCAGGACCGTGGTGGAGGCGGGGGACAGACTCATAGTTCTCGGCAGCCTGGAGCAGGTCGAGAACCTCCGGAGCACCGTTTCCTCTTAGGTGGTAAAGGCTTCGACGCTGTCCCGGGCGTACTTAACGTGCTCGCCGAACCTTTCAGCCTCTATGCCTATGTCCTTCAGATAACCCTCGAGCTCCTCCGAATCCAGCAGCTTCAGTATCCTGAGATACTTCTGGAGCTCCTTATC
>DRNB01000107.1 GCA_011375045.1 Aquifex aeolicus | reverse complement strand
GGTTCCCCAAAGGGGGTTTTAAGGGTTCTCTCCTCCCTTATCCTGAAACCCTCGAGGTTGTACAGTCCGCTTCCTCCTATGATCCCGAGCATCTTCAAAATTATACCCGTGCCTCAGGATCTCCCCATCGATTCGGATCATATTGTTAAGCTCCGACACGGATATTAATTTTTAGAGATACTTTTTCAGGAGGAACGAGGAATGCTGAGAGCTGAGTGGATAGAGCGCAGGAAGAGGTTTAGAAATAAAACCCAGATGCACTTAGCCCGTCAGGGGGTAATCACGGAGGAGATGGAGTTCGTTGCCCGCAGGGAGGGACTGCATCCGGAGTTTGTAAGAAGGGAGATCGCCTCAGGCAGGATGATAATACCCGCTAACATAAACCACCTGCATCTCGAGCCCATGTGCATAGGCATGAACTCGAGGGTGAAGGTAAACGCCAACATCGGAAACTCGGGTCTTGCCTCGGACATACCCACGGAGCTGGAAAAGGCAAGGGTAGCCATCAGATACGGAGCCGACACTATCATGGATCTTTCGACGGGGGACGCTATCGAGGAAACGAGAAAAGCCATCATAGCCGAAAGCTCTGTTCCCGTGGGAACCGTTCCTCTCTACGAGGCGTGGAAGCTGGCGCAGGGAGACGTCGGGAAGCTCACTGTAGATCTCATTCTCGATGTGATAGAGGAGCAGGCGAGGCAGGGGGTTTCCTACATGACGATCCACGCGGGGATACTCAGGGAGCACCTTCCCCTCGTTCAGCACAGGGTCATGGGGATAGTTTCGAGGGGTGGAGCCATACTGGCGCAGTGGATGATGGAGCACGGCAGGCAGAACCCCCTCTACGAGAACTTCGATAGAATCTGCGAGATCTTCAAGAAGTACGACGTTGCCTTTTCTCTGGGAGACGCTCTGAGACCCGGCTGCATAGAGGACGCAACGGACGATGCCCAGCTTGCAGAGCTAAAGGTCCTGGGAGAACTCACCGAAAGAGCCTGGAGGCACGACGTTCAGGTCATGGTGGAGGGTCCGGGGCACGTGCCCCTCGATCAGGTCGTCTTCAACATGAAGATCCAGCAGCTCTGGTGCAGGGAAGCGCCCTTCTACATCCTCGGTCCGCTCGTTACCGACGTTGCCCCCGGCTACGATCACATAGGGAGCGCCATCGGAGGTGCCCTCGCGGCGTCCGTGGGAGCCTCTATGCTCTGCTACATAACACCCAAGGAACATTTAGGACTGCCCAACATCGAAGACGTCAAACAGGGGGTCATAGCCTACCGCATAGCCGCTCACGCGGCGGATATAGCCAAGCACTGGCCCGGCGCGCGGGACTGGGATCTCGAAATGTCAAGAGCGAGATACTCCTTCGACTGGAACAGACAGTTCGAGCTTGCCATGGATCCGGAAACAGCCAGAGCCTTCCACGATGAGACCCTCCCTCAGGAGGGTTACAAGACAGCCAAGTTCTGCTCCATGTGCGGACCCGAGTTCTGCTCCTACAAGCTTTCCCAGAAAGTTCAGGAGAAGGTGGATCCCGCCGAGCTCCTTGCCAGAGACGGATGGATCGCTCCCTGAGGGAGAGGCTGACGGAACTCTACCGGAGGCTGCTCCGCGTCTACGGACCGCAGAACTGGTGGCCCATCGACCCTGAATACCACAGGCGCCACGGCTCGGATCCGAGGGAGGAGATCGTCATAGGGGCGATCCTCACCCAGAATACCAGCTGGAGGAACGCGGAGAGAGCCATCGAAAACCTCAAGCGGGCGGGGGCTCTTTCCCTGAAAGGGGTGAGGGAGCTCCCCGCCGAAAGGCTGGGGGAGCTTGTAAAACCCGCAGGCTTCTTCAGACGGAAGGTCGCCTACCTCCGGGAGGTGGCACAGAAGCTCGATCCCATCGACGTGGTCGAGAAAATCGACAGGGAACAGCTCTTCCGCATCAGGGGCATAGGGAGGGAGACCGCAGACGTCATCCTCCTCTACGCCGGCGGAAGACCCTTCTTTGTGGTGGACTCCTATACGAAGAGGATAGTTTTCAGAACCTTCGGTGTAAAGGGAGGCTACGAGGAGCTGAGGCGCTGGTTCGAGGGTAACCTTCCCCCCGATGTGGAGCTTTACAGGGAGTTCCACGCGCTTCTGGACGAACACGCAAAGAGGCGGTGTCTCAGGAATCCCCTCTGTGGGGGTTGTCCGGTGGAGGAACTCTGTGGTTTTCCCTCAGGTAACCCCTGAGGCTCTCGAAGCTCATGGGGGGCGCGAGGTGGAACCCCTGAGCCTCCCTGCACCCCATATCCCTGAGCTTCACAAGGATAAGCTCCGACTCCACCCCCTCCGCTAAGGAATTCGCTCCTATGGAAGCTGCGAGGTTGATAACGGCTCTCACAACGCTCTCCGCCTTTTCGTTTTCGAACATCTTTATTATGAAGCTTCTGTCTATCTTGATCTTGTCCACATCGAACTCTATCAGGTAGTTCATGGAGGAGTATCCGGTCCCGAAGTCGTCTATGGCTGTTCTTATCCCGGTCCTCCTTATCTCCTCGAACAGCTCCTTTGTTCTCTCGGGATCCTTCATGGCTGTGCTCTCGGTTATCTCTATGAGGAAGCTGGGAGGCTCCATGGCGTAAACCCTGAGGTTCTGCCTGATCCTTCTGATGAGGTCCCTTTCCTCGAACTGTCTGGCGGAGAAGTTGACGCTGACGTAGAGGTCCCCGAATCCGTCCAAGTGGAGCAGGGAGAGATCCCTTATAGCTGTATCCGTTATGCAGTATCCCATATCCACGATAAGTCCCGTTTCCTCCGCTATGGGTATGAACTTCGAAGGGGGGATGAAACCGAGCTCCGGATGCTCCCAGCGCGCAAGCGCTTCGATACCGACCACCCTCATGGTCTCCAGATCGAATATGGGCTGGTAGTGAACCTTTATCTCCCCTCTGCGGATGGCGTCCTTGAGGAGGCTTCTGAGGATGGCTATTTCAGTGATCTCTTTCTCTGCGTCCGCGGAGAAAAAGGCGTAGGCGCCGGCTCCCATCTCCTTTGCTCTGGAGAGGGCGAGCTCCGCCTTCCGGAGGAGGTGATCCGCGCTCGTGTCGTCCTTTGGGAATACGGAAACCCCTATGTTCACACCCACGTAGATGCGCTTTCCCCCTATGTCGAAGGGTTCCTCGAAGATCAGCCGGATTTTTTCGAGGGCTCTTCCCATCCCCGAAAAGCTCTTTATGCCGGTTAGGATGACGCCGAACTCGTCGGCGAAGAACCTCCCGACCACGTCGCTCTCTCTAAGGGTTGTAACGAGCCTCTGGGCTATCTCCTTCAGGAGGAGATCCCCTGCTCTTATACCGTGGACAGCGTTCACGTCCTTGAAGCGGGTGATGTCTATGACCACCACCCCCACCAGATCCCCCCTTATCTCCGCTATCTTCAGGATGTCCTTGAGCTTCTCTATAAACAGGATCCT
>DRNB01000106.1 GCA_011375045.1 Aquifex aeolicus | reverse complement strand
CTTTCAGGGAGCGCTGAGGTAATGGCTTTTGTAAAGGTAAGGAGCGGGGGAATATGGGGGATAGAGGGCTACGAGGTGGACGTGGAGGTGGATCTGTCGCCGGGTATCCCCTCCTTCAACATCGTGGGTCTCCCTGATTCAGCTATAAAGGAATCCAAGGAGCGGGTGAGGAGCGCTATAAAGAACCTTGGCTTGGGCTTTCCCCAGAAGAGGATAACGGTCAACCTGGCTCCCTCCAACGTAAGGAAGCAGGGCACCCTCTACGACCTTCCCATAGCCGTCGGGGTGCTTTCCCTCAGCGGGCACGTTAATCCGGCGCGGGTTTCCGAATTCGTTTTTCTGGGGGAGGTTTCCTTAGACGGAAAACTGAACAGAATTCCGGGAGTCCTGCCCATAGTTGCCTCCCTGAAGGGGAGGGGATATGAAAAATTCATACTTCCCTCGGAGAGCGCCCTCGAAGGATCTGTGGTCCGGGAGGTGGAGGTATACGGATTTGAGAACCTGAGCGATGTGGTTCATTTCCTGAACGGACAGAAGGAGGTTCCGCCGGTCGCTGCTGACTGCGAGGGTATGCGCGGGAGCAGTACAGACCCTACCCTGGATCTTGGGGACGTTCTCGGGCAGAGTCTTGCCAAGAAGGCTCTGGAAATAGCCGCTGCGGGCGCCCACAACCTTTCCCTGATAGGAGCTCCCGGCTCTGGAAAGTCGATGCTCGTCAGAAGGATAAGAACTATCCTGCCTCCCCTCGAATTTGAAGAGATGATAGAGGTGAGCAAGATATACAGCGTCGCCGGTCTCCTCTCGGAGGGGCTGGTAACGGAAAGGCCCTTCCGCTCACCCCACCACACGGCCTCCGAGGTAGCCCTCATCGGAGGAGGTTCCCCACCCGTGCCCGGGGAGGTATCCCTCGCCCACAGGGGGATCCTCTTTCTGGACGAGCTGCCGGAGTTTTCGCGAAGATCCCTCGAAGTTCTGCGCCAGCCTGTAGAAGACGGACACGTCAACATCTCCAGAGCTCAGGGCAGGGTAAGCCTGCCGGCGAAGTTCACCCTCATAACAGCCCAGAATCCCTGCCCCTGCGGTAACTTTGGAAACCCCTTCAGGGAGTGCACCTGCACCCGGAACCAGATAAGGGCTTATAACACGAAGATCTCCCAGCCCATAAAGGACAGGATAGATCTGAGGGTGTGGGTGGACCCTGTAAAGGAGGAGGAGCTTACCGGAAGGATAAAGGGGGAGAGCTCCGAAGAGATAAGGGAGAGGGTGCTCAGAGCTTACAGAATTCAGAGGGAAAGGTTCAGAGATTCGGACACGGACCTCAACGGGAGGATGACGAACGCTCAGGTGGAGAGCTTCTGCCTCGGCATGATGAAACCGGAGGCTGAGAGGCTTTTAAGGGAAGCGGTGGAACGCTTCAGGCTCTCGGGCAGGGGATACTTCAGAACGCTCAAGGTGGCGAGAACCATAGCCGACCTCGAGGAAGCGGACTTCATAGGGGCTGAACACGTTGCTCAGGCTCTCCAGTTCAGGGTGGAGGAGCATTCGGAGTAAGACCCTGCAGGGGTGGGCGTGAGAAGGGGTGAGGTTGCACACCTGCTTCTTTTCCTTCTGGCGGCTTTGCTCGCCTTTCAGCGCTCCAGCCTGCCGGATTTCGAGGAGAGGGACGCCTACGTAAGAGGCTTCCTCGTGGGCGACCTGATCCGGGACCCCAACAGAACCACCGGCAGGATTAGGATCACGGAGAGCGAGGTGGAGGAGGTGGAGGGCAGAAAAGCTCTTCTTCAGGTTTACGGCTACCTCCCGCCGGAGGCTAAGGAGATTTCCTTTCTGGGAAAGGTAGTGGTCAGGAACAACAGGGTCTTCCTCTACACCAGCGGAAGGGAGATCGATCTGATCGCATCCGAAAGGGGCGTGCGGGACCTTCTGATCGACCGATACAGATCCGTTTCCTCCCACAGGGAGATGGTTCCCTTGGGGCTCTCCTTCCTCTTCGGGGAGCCGAGGGAGCTTCTGCCTTCCGGCGTCCGGAGGGACTTCCTGCACACGGGTCTTGTTCACCTTCTCGTGGTAAGCGGTCTGCACGTGGGAACAGTCGCTCTCGTTCTGTCCAGAATGCTTCCCAGATTCTCGGGGATGAAGCTCTCCCTCATCGGCGTGGGTCTTTACACCCTTCTGCTGGTTCCCAAGGAACCTCCGGTTCTGAGAGCCTCCCTGATGTTCTCCCTTATGATCCTCTCCCTGCTTACCTTCCGGCGTCCCAACGCTCTCGCCATCCTCCTGTTCTCGGGCACCTCCGTTCTCCTCGTGTATCCCCAATACGTGCTCTCCTACTCCTTCTGGCTCTCCTTCTCCGCTACCGCGTACATAATCCTTGCGGTCAGGGACCTTGAGGCGAGCCTCCCCGTGAAAACCCTGATCGCCTCCGCCTCCGCCTTCACCGGCGTTGCACCCCTCATAAGCATCTTCTCGGGCGTATCCCCCCTCTCCGTGATCCTCACACCCCTGCTCTCACCGCTGGTTCTGATCTACTCCCTCTTTGGGGTGCTCTCCCTCCTCACGCTGATGAGCTTTCCCCCCTTCGTCGATCTGTTCAACCTCACAGGGTTTCTCTTTCAGAAGGCTGTGAAGCTCGCCTCCCACCTCTCCTTTACCCTCTACCCGCGGATCGGCTCCTTCGAAGCCGTCCTGCTCACCCTCCTCGGTCTGGCTCTCCTGTATATCCTCAGGGGATACTTCAGACTTATCCCTCTGGCGGGGTTAAACCTCTGGCTCCTGCTGAGATCGGTTTAGGAGCTGAACCACCTCTCCGTTATCTTCTGCGCCACAGCCTCCGGGGTAAAGCCGAAGTGTTCGAAGAGAGCCTTGCCCGGTCCGGACTTTCCGAAGGTTTCCACCGATATAACGAGTCCCTCGCTCCCCACGTACCTGTGCCAGCACATACCCCGTGCAGCCTCCAGGGCTACCCTTCTCGAAACCTCCCTCGGAAGGACGCTCTCCCTGTAATCCTCACTCTGCTGCTCGAAAAGCTCCAGACTGGGGAAGTTCACCACCCTCACCTTCACCCCCCTTTTCTCGAGGATCTCCTTAACCCCAAGGGCTACGTGGACCTCCGAGCCTGACCCGATGACTATCAGATCCGGCGTCCCCTCGCAGTCCGAGAGGACGTAGGCGCCTCTGATGAGGTTTTCCTCGGAGGGATACCTGCTCCTGTCTATGACGGGGAGGGTCTGTCTGCTGAGGATGAGGGCGGTTGGTCCGTCTTTCCTCTCCAGCGCCACCCTCCACGCCACCTTTACCTCGTTGGCGTCCGCGGGTCTTATGACCCACAGGTTGGGTATGAGTCTGAGGGAGGGTAGTTGCTCCACGGGCTGGTGGGTGGGTCCGTCCTCCCCCAAGCCGATGGAATCGTGGGTGAAGACGTAAACGACCTGAAGTCCAGCCATGGCGGCTACCCGGATCGTGTGCCTCATGTAATCGGAGAAAACGAGGAAGGTTCCTCCGTAGGGAAGAACGCCGCCGTGGTAGGCTAACCCGTTCATGATGGCACCCATGGCGTGCTCCCTCACCCCGTAGTGAACGTTCTTTCCCTTGGGGTTGTCCGCCGAAAAGTCTGGGTAGTTCATCAGGTAGGTGTTGTTGGATTCGGAGAGGTCCGCGGATCCCCCGAGGAGGGTCTTCACGTAATCCGCCATGACGTTCAGCACCTTGCCGGACGCCTTCCGGGTGGCGACGGGTTCGGTGAAGGTCTCCACTTTGTCCACCCAGTCGAGACTCCAGTCCCTGTTGAAGGCTCTGAGAAGCTCCTGTGCCAGCTCCGGATACTCCTCTCTGTATCTCTCGAAGAGGCTGTTCCACTCCTCCTCCCTCTTTCTTCCCAACTCCACATGACGGCGGGTGTAGGCAAGGGCTTCCTCGGGAACGTAGAACTCCTCGAGGGGCCAGCTGAACCTCCTCTTCGTCTCCTCCACGTTCTCCTTTCCGAGAGGAGCGCCGTGAACCTTGGGGTTGTCCTGAAGCGGGCTCCCGTAGCCGAGATGGGTCCTTACGGATATGAAGGAGGGTCTGTCGGTTTCACGCGCTCTTCTGAGCGCGTCCTCTATCTTATCGAGATCGTAGCCGTCCTCTATGTGGTAAACGTCCCATCCAAGGGCTGAGAACCTCCCCAAGACATCTTCGGACCAGGCGAGGCTCGTGCTACCGTCTATGGAAACTCTGTTGTTGTCCCACACGACGATCAGCTTGCCGAGCTTCCAGTGTCCAGCCAGGGCGGCGCTCTCGTAGGATACCCCCTCCATCAGGTCGCCGTCGGAGCACAGAACGTAGGTGTAGTGGTCTATAACGGGGAAACCCTTTCGGTTGAAGTGGGCGGAGAGGAACTTCTCGGCGAGAGCCATACCCACCGCGTTGCCGAACCCCTGTCCGAGGGGTCCTGTGGTCGCCTCTACGCCGGGGGTCAGCCAGTTCTCGGGGTGTCCGGGGGTTACGCTGCCGAGCTGACGGAACCGTTTGAGGTCATCGAGGCTCACCTCGTAGCCGAACATGAAGAGGGTTGCGTAGAGCATGGCGGAAGCGTGCCCGGCGGAGAGGACAAACCTGTCCCTGTTTATCCAGCGGGGGTTGCGGGGGTTGAACCTGAGGAAGCGATCGAAGATGAGATACACGATGTGGGAGGCTCCGAGGGGCATGCCGGGGTGTCCGGATCTGGCTCTCTCGACCTGATCCACGCTCAGGAACCTTATGGTGTTCACAACCAGCTCGTCTAACTCTCTCTGAGATCTCACCCTTGTTCCTCCTTTCATCTAATTATTTATCGGTCGATCAGCTCTTCGTTGAGTTTTACACCCGCGGACCGCAGGAGCCTGTCCACGTAAAGATCCACGAGGCTGTTGAACTTGCTCCTGAAAAGACCCTCCCTGATAGCCTTCACGTTGACCTCCCCGCCCGGAAGCCTCCGCTCCACGTAAACCACGGCGAACCCCCCCGCCGTCCTGTAGGGACCAAAAACCTTCTCCCGGGAGAAAACGATCCTCACAAGCTCCTCTTCCCCCACACCGAACAGCCGGCTGAACTCCTCCGCCTTCGAGTTTTCGAAAACCACGGGTTTGAGGCTCACCTCCTCACTCTTCCTCAGCTTCTCTGCAAGTTCGTAGGCTTTCTTCTCCAGAAGCTCCTGTGCCTTCTCCTCCCTCAGAGCCTTAAGGATCTCCTCCCTTACTTCCTCGAAGGGCGGGATCCTGTCGGCGGAGGTCTCCTCGAGATAGACCACGTAGTAATTCCCCTTCACCTTCGTGAGGGAGTAGCGGTTTTTCTCCGAGAGCCTCTCGAGCTCCCTGCGAACCTCGGGGGGAAGGTTTCCGGAGTCTTTCACCGCTCTTCCCCCCGGAGGCACCTTCCCCTCCTTCAGGGAGGAGTAAAGTCTGTGCGCCTCCTCCTTCCTCCCGGTCTCCCACAGCCTGTAAACCCTGTCAGCCTTCCTCCTGAAGCGCTCCCTGTTTTCCTCGTAGTACCTCCTGAGCTCCTCCTCGGTGGGGCTGTAGGAGAGCTTCACCCTTGCGGGTGTGAGAAGGTATAGCCTGCCGCTGAGTTTCTTCGTGAGGAGATCCCTCCTGTAGTCCAGCTCCCTGACAGTGAGATAAACACCCTTCTCCAGCACCCTGAGGAGCTTCTGGATGCTCAGATGCTTCTTCAGCTGAAGCTCGTACTCCTCCGGCGTCAGTCCCAGCCTCTCCAGAGCCTCCCTGTACCTCTGCAGGCTGAAGCTCCCGTTCTCGTGAAAGTTCCTGTCCTCCTTTATCGCGTCCGCGACCTCCCTGTCGGAGGCGATCAGTCCGAGGGAACGAGCCTCCTGATAGAGAGCCTCCCTCGCCACCATGCTGTAAAGCACCTGACGTTTGACGGCGCTCCTCAGCTCGGGCTTGTCCAGCAGGTCCGCGTACTTCATGAGCTCGAACCGATACTCCCTGAGCGTTATGCACTCGTCCCCCACAAGGGCGACGCACCTCTGCAGACCGAACATCTGCTTTATGTCCGCCACGCTGAACATCCAGAAGAGGAAGGAGAGGGAAGCCACAGCTATGATGAGGGCAGCAAGCCTTTTAT
>DRNB01000105.1 GCA_011375045.1 Aquifex aeolicus | reverse complement strand
AGAGAATTCATCTGAAGTTCAGAACCTTTGCCCTTCCCGTCAAGGTGATCGGCAAGAGCGAGGAGGACCTCATCGTAACCCTTCCCTCCCTCAACCCCGAGAAACCGGTGGGGGACAGGCGGAGCGCCCGGGTAAACCCCTCCCACGTCCATCCTGTCAGGCTCTTCATCTCCCTCGACGGAGAGGAGGAAAAGGAGTATGAGGTGGAAGACATCTCGGAGGGTGGGTTTTCCGTAATAGTGAACGACCCCTCCCTCATAGACCTCTTTCTGGACAGGGAGGTCAAGGTGCACATAGACTTCCCCGTGGAGGTGGAGGAGGTGAGGGGAACCGCAAGGATGGTGAACGTTCAGGAGCTCGGCGAGGGTCGCCTGAAGCTCGGCTTCGAAATGTTCCTGGACGACGCGGACATGGTCAAGGTAAGATTTTATGTTTACTCCCGCATCAAGGAGATGCTCAGAGGATAACCTGAGGCTCGAGATCAGAAGGCAGATCTTCCACCTGACCCTCATATCCCTGTGGGTTGTTCCCGTTTACCTCTTCCCCTTCCGGGTCAACCTTCTGATCTTCGGGATCGTGATCCTCGTGAACCTCCTGGTGGTGCTGAGGGTCTCCCCCTTCTACGACCTCTTCAGCTTCCTGATAGATCTTCTGGAGAGGAAGAAGAACCTCAGGTTTCCCGGCATCCAGTCCCTCTACGCCAACCTCGGCATAATGACCGCCTACCTGCTGTTCGAAAAGCTGGCGGTGGTGGGGATAGTTACCCTTGCGGTGGGGGACAGTTTATCGACCCTTGCGGGTAAGGCTGTGGGAAGACACCCCCTCTTCTACAACGGGGAGAAGACGTGGGAGGGATGCGTGGCTTTTTTTCTATCCTCCTTTGCGGTGCTCAGCTTCCTCACAGATATCCGGAGCGCGCTCCTCGTGGCTTCCCTATCCGCCCTTCTGGAGTCCGTGAGGTTCCCCCTCGATGACAACTTCCTTATTCCGGTCAGCGCCACCGCCCTCGTTTACCTGCTGTGATACTCTATGAAGCGGTCGAGGAGCTGCTCGGCTCCCTTGGCGAGCTCCGGACTGAGGATTACCCTCCCGACCCTCCGGGTCTCGTAAAGGCGTCTTATTACCCTGAGAACCTGAGCCTTCACCTCCAGATCACCCTCGGGGGAAACCGACCCGTCCGAGAGCTTTACCTTCACCTTGCCCTTCAGGCTCTCCGCGCCGAGGAAGCGCGGTCTCAGACCCGACGCCTCGAGGTACTCCAACTTCAGCTTTATCCTGTAAACCTCCTCCCTCCTTCCCTTCACCGTCAGGTAGCTCAGGAAGAGTTCGAAGAGCCTCTCGTCGTAGAACCTGACGTTTCGGAGAACAAAGCGAGCGACCCAGCACATCCACCTGAACCGGTCGAAGTCGGCGCACAGGTAGGAGAGACGCTCCACCCTCATGACGTCGTTGGGAACAGCCACCTCCCCCCGCTGGCTCAGATCCACCTCTACCACGTTGAAGGGTTCGAAAACCCCGAAGAAGGCGGAGGTGTTCAGCAGACCGTCCCGCACCAGCAGGTCCATGACTCCGGCCGGTCCGTAGGCTCTGACGAGAAGGTCCTGATCCCCCGCCCTGACCCTCCGCAGAACAAGGATCCTGCCTTTGGTGCTCATCTTTCCTATATAATACTTTTCTCTGCTTTCGGAGGTGCTCATGCCGCTGCTGT
>DRNB01000104.1 GCA_011375045.1 Aquifex aeolicus | reverse complement strand
TCCTCCTTACGGGAGTGGACCGTTTCGGGACGCGCCTGAACTATAAAGAGCTTGTTCAGAAGTCCGTCCTTCGCCCACTCTATATCCATGGGGGTCCACCTGCCCTTCTTCTCGGAGTAATGCTTCTCTATGAGTATCCCCCACTCCGCTAACTTGAGGATCTCCTCGTCTTCGAGGGCAAACCTCTTCTGATCGGAAAGGGAAACGTTAACGACCTTTGTTCGGTCCTCCCCCGCTCCGTAAACCATCTTCCTGTCCTTTCTGCCCAGCTTCTTCTCTATAATTGCGGAGTAGCCCTGCTGAAAGGTGGGTTTGAAGACCATGTACTCGTCGGGGGTAACCATACCCTGAACGATAAGCTCCCCGAGCCCGTAGATGGCGTTGATGACCACCACGTCCCGGAAGCCCGTTTCCGTATCTAAGGTGAACATGACCCCGGAAGCTCCCAGATCGGAGCGAACCATCTTCTGCACACCTACCGCTATGCCCACGTTAAAGTGATCGAAGCCGAAAGACTCCCGGTAAGATATGGCTCTGTCCGTGAACAGGGAGGCAAAGCAGTTCCTGATAGCTGTCAGCACGTTCTCCGCCCCGACCACGTTCAGATAGGTTTCCTGCTGTCCTGCAAAGGAGGCGTCCGGCAGATCCTCCGCCGTCGCAGAGGACCGGACAGCCACATCGACCGCGTGGGTTCCGTACTTCTCCGAGAGTTCGTTGTAGTACCTCTTAACAAGCTCGCTCAGCTCGGGAGGAAACTCCCCCCCTTTTATAAGCTCCCTTATCTGGTAACCTCTCCGGGAGAGATCGGTAACGTCGTCGACCTTAAGGTCCCTGAGGATCTCCTTTATCTTCTCCCTGAGCCTGTTGTGGTCGAGGAATCTGTAGTAGGCGGTGGACGTAACGACGAAACCGTAGGGTATGTTTATACCCAGAGGGCTAAGGTTCCTTATCATCTCCCCCAGCGAGGCGTTCTTGCCCCCCGCCACGGGGATGTCCTCTATGGTCAGCTCGTCGAGCCAGAGCACGAGCGCGTCCCGGTTCATCCTGCACCTCCTAAGGGAACAAGCTTGCTAAAGTCGGCTATCCTGTTGAAGAGGAGCTTTAACCTTGTCAGGAGTGCGAGTCTGTTGGTTCTTATCCTCTCGTCCCTGTCCATTACGAGCACCCGGTCGAAGAACTCGTCCAGGGGTTTCCTGAGCTGTGCCAGCTCCTCCAGACTCACCTCTCCCCTCCTCTCGAGCTCCCTGAGAGCGTTCCACAGAGCAACTTCCTCCTTCTCCTTCAGAAGCTCCTCCTGCACCCGGGTGTTCTTCCACCCCTCGGGTATTATTTTAACAGCCCGCCGGTAAGCTTCATAAAGGTCTCTCAGGAGGGGACTGTCCTTTATCTCCTCGAGGGTCCTTATTCTTCTGATGACCTCGTAAGGTCTGAAGGCGCTTTCTACGGACAGGACAGCTCTGATGAGATCGTAGCGCACCCCCTCCATGTAGCTCTCTATCCTTCCGGCGAGGAAGGCTTCGAGTTCCTCCTCCCAGGCACCGCTCCCGTATATGTCTCTGAAACCTCCGAGATCCAGATCCCACTTCCTCTCATCGATTATCCGCAGGAGACCGAAGGCGGATCTCCTCAGCCCGAAGGGATCCGAACCCCCCGTGGGGATCTCCCCGATCCGGAAGAAGGAGAACAGATCGTCTATCTTGTCTGCGAGCGACAGAAGCGCTCCGACGAGGGTCCTGGGTGTTTCATCCTCAGCTCCCCTTGGTTTATACTGCTCGAAGAGGGCGAGGGCTACCTCCTCATCTTCTCCCTGGGCGAGAGCGTAAACGTAGCCCATGTATCCCTGAAGTTCGTCGAACTCCTTAACCATCTCCGTGAGCAGGTCCGCCTTGGAGAGGTAAGCCGATCTGAGCGCCTTCTCCCTGACTTCCGGGGAACACTTCAGATCCCCGCACAGCTTCTCCACAACCCTGCGAAGCCGCTCCACCTTTTCGAGGACGGTTCCTATCTTAGGGTGGATCAGCACCCCTGAGAGCCGGGGAACGAGATCGTCGAGCCTTCTCTTCAGATCCTCCCTGTAGAAGAAGAGGGCGTCTTCGAGACGGGCTCTGAGGACCTTTTCGTATCCTCTCCTTATCAGGTCAGTTCTCGGCAGGTTGTTGCTTATTCCGATGAAGTAAGGGGTCAGTTTGCCGTCTCTGGCTACGCAGAAGAACCTCTGGTGGTGGGCGCACACGGTTACTATGACCCTTTCTGGTAGCTCCAGAAAGCGCTCCTCGAACCTTCCGAGGACGGGAAAGGGGTATTCGACAAGCTGGGTAACCTCATCGACAAGGGGGGAGGGATACTCGGGAACACCCCCTACCCTTTCCGCCTCCCTCTCGAGTGCGGACAGAATCATCTCCCTTCTCTTCTCTATACTCGGAACTACGTGGTGTTTTTCCAGCTTCTCTAAATAGCTCTCCGCCCTTTCGATCTCTATCCACCCCTGAGACAGGAAGCGGTGTCCCTTTGTCTTTCTGTCCGCCCTGAGATCTCCGAAGGACAGATCGATAACCCTGTCGCCGTGGAGGGCGAGGATCCAGCGGATTGGTCTGGAGAAGCTAAGCTTCCGGGAAGCAGTCCAGCGCATCCTCCGGGGAAAGGGAACCGAGAGCAGTATGTCCTCGAAGCTGTGCGAAAGCTTCTGAAGGAGGCTCTCCTCCTCGCTTACTATCTTCAGAGCCGCGTACTCCCCCCTTCCCTTCCTCGCCCTGAAAACCTCCCCGACTTCAGCTCCGTGTCTCTTCAGGAAACCCTCCAGAGCCTTTGTGGGCTTCCCCTCCTCATCGAAGGACATCTTCCAGGGGGGACCAAAGACGATCTCCTCCCTCACCTCCTTTTCGTCCACAAAGTTCCTGACGAGGAAGGCAAGTCTCCTCGGGGTTCCGAAGGTTTCCACATCCTCCCGCCTGAGGATTTCCCTCAGTCTTTCCTTTATAAAACTGAGAGCGGGTTCGATTACCTCCGGGGGAAGCTCCTCCGTCCCTATCTCTATGAGGAGATCACTCATAGCTCTATGAATATATTACTTCAGGAGCTTCAGATACAGCTTAGCCACCTCCCGAGCCATACCGCTCATGCGTTTGATGAAGCGCGCCCTCTCCTGAACGGAGACGGCTCCCCTTGCATCGAGGATGTTGAAGGTGTGGGAGCACTTCAGAAGGTAGTCGTAAGCCGGAAACACCAGACCCTCCTCGATGAGCCTCCGCGCTTCCCCCTCGTACTTATCGAACAAATCGAAGAGCATCTCCACGTCCGCCCTTTCGAAGTTGTAAAGGCTCCACTCCCACTCCGGTCTTCTGAACAGATCCCCGTATCTGACGCCCTCCTTCCACTCTATATCGAAAACGCTGTCCACATCCTGTATGAACATGGCGATCCTCTCCAGACCGTAGGTTATCTCGACGGAGATCTCCTCCAGATCGAGACCTCCGGACTGCTGGAAGTAGGTAAACTGAGTGATCTCCATACCGTCGAGCCAGACTTCCCAGCCCAGACCCCATGCTCCAAGGGTAGGGGACTCCCAGTCGTCCTCCACAAAGCGGATGTCGTGATCCTTTACGTTTATACCGAGGGCTTCGAGACTCTCGAGATACAGCTCCTGAGGGTCTTCCGGAGCGGGCTTCAGTATGACCTGAAACTGGTAGTAGTGCTGCAGGCGGTTGGGGTTTTCCCCGTATCTGCCGTCCTGAGGTCTGCGGGAGGGTTCAACGTAGGCTACGTTCCAGGGATCCCCTCCCAGAACCTTCAGGAACGTTGCAGGGTTCATCGTCCCCGCCCCTACCTCCACATCGTAGGGCTGCCATATCAGACAGCCCCTGTCCGCCCAGAAACGCTGGAGGCTAAGGATTATCTCCTGAAAATCCATGGGAGTATTTTACACCGCCCCAGCTTAGATTATAGAGTTGTGAAGGCTGTGGCAAAGTTCTGGAAGCCTGTTAACGGAAAGGTGAAGTGCTATCTCTGCCCCGTGAACTGCGAGCTGAAGGAGGGACAGATAGGAAGCTGTGGGGTAAGACGGAACGAGGAGGGGAGGCTGTTCACCTACACCTTTGGTTCCCTGTCCTCCGCAGCCATCGACCCCATAGAGAAGAAACCCCTCTTTCACTTCTACCCCGGACACTCAACCTTCACCATAGCGACCCCCGGCTGCAACCTCCACTGCTTGGGGTGCCAGAACTGGGAGCTTTCACAGGTTCCCAAGGGGGAGATACTGGAAGACACCTTCTACACGGAAACCTCCGTGCCCCCCGAGCTTGTGGTTCGAAAGGCTCTTGCGTCGGGTTGCCGGAGCATCTCCTACTCCTACTCCGACCCCACCATCTTTGTGGAGTACGTCATCGAGGTGGCTAAGCTCGCAAGGGAAAAGGGTTTAAAGAACGTCGTGGTAACCGCAGGTTACATAAATCCGGAACCTCTCGAGGAGATGGACAGGTTCATCGACGCCTACAGCGTGGACCTCAAATTCTTTTCC
>DRNB01000103.1 GCA_011375045.1 Aquifex aeolicus | reverse complement strand
GGCGGCTACGAGAAAGAGTTCAGGGTTCAGGTGAAGCCGGAGAAGCTCTATCAGTACGGTATATCCCTGCGGGATCTTTACAGCGCCCTCAGGAAAACAAACGTGGAGGTGGGTGGAAAGTATGTGGAGCTGAACGAGAGGGAGTTTCTGATAAGAGCGGTCGGTTACGCTCAGAGCAAAAAGGACATAGCGGACACGGTTGTCGCTGTGCGGAAGGGCATACCCATCAGGATAAAGGATCTGGCTGAGGTTGTGGAAACCCCCGCCTACAGGATGGGGGTTACGGATCTGAACGGTATGGGGGACACCGTAGGCGGTATCGTCGTAATGCGCTTTGGAGCAGACGCCTACAAGGTTATTAAGAACGTGAAGAAGAAGCTCGAGGAGATCAAAAAAGGTCTCCCCGAGGATGTGGAGATCGTTACCGTTTACGATAGATCGACCCTTATAGAGCGAGCCATAGACAATCTCAAAACAAAGCTGATCGAGGAAACGATCGTTGTCTTAGCTGTGGTTGGTCTGTTCCTCTTCCATGTTCAGAGCGCTGTGGTCATCATCATCTTCCTCGTGGTTTCTCTGCTGACAACCTTCATAACGATGAACCACCTTGGTATAACGTCCAACATCATGTCCCTTGGGGGCATAGCCATAGCGATAGGAACCATGGTGGACGCAGCCATAGTCCTTGTCGAGAACGTCCACAAGAGACTCGAAAACGGGGAGGATCTTACAACAGCCATAACCCACTCCGCAAAGGACGTGGGCAAACCCATATTCTTAGCCCTCCTTATAGTTACAGTTTCCTTTGTTCCCCTCTTTGCCCTCGAAGGGCAGGCGGGCAGGCTTTTCAAGCCTCTGGTGGCTACCAAGACCCTTTCCATGCTCGTTGCGGCGATTATATCGGTGATCGTCGTACCGGTTCTGATCTACTTTCTCGTTCGGGGCAGAATACCGCCGGAGGAAAAAAATCCACTGGTTCGTCTCCTCATAAGGGTTTACGATCCCCTCTTTCACCTTGCGGTGAAGCTGAGGTATCTGATGCTGATCCTGTTTCTCCTGATGGGCGCCGGCACGGTGTATCTCTATGAGAAGCTGGGCAGGGAGTTCATGCCGCCCCTCAACGAGGGAACTATCCTGTATATGCCCACTTCCGTGCCCAGCGTGTCCAGACAGGAGATCTTCAGGATCATAAACATACAGGACAGGATACTCAAGGACTTCCCCGAGGTCGAGAGTGTCTTTGGAAAGGCGGGCAGGGCGGAAACTGCAACGGATCCAGCCCCCTTTTCCATGATAGAAACCTTCATAACCCTCAAGCCGGAGGAGGAGTGGAGAAAGGTAAGGGAGGAACGCTTTTACTCGGACTGGAACATCCCCGAACCTCTGAAGGACATCCTGAGAAAGATCTTTCCCGAAGAGCGAACCATCACCTTCACGGAGCTTATAAGGGAGATGGACAGAGCTATCTCCGTACCGGGTTTATCCAACATGTGGACCATGCCCATAAAGGGCAGGATCGATATGATAACCACGGGTATCCAGACCCCTCTGGGCATAAAGATATACGGGGACGATATAAACACCCTGAACGAAATAGCTCAGCAGATAGAGGGGTTGCTGAGAGGTGTGGACGGCATTATGAGCATCTTCGGTGAGAGGTCGGTGAAAGCCACCTACGTGGAGATCAGACCCAGACGCTCCGCCCTCGAGAGATACGGTCTCACCGTTGAAGATGTGAACATGGCGATAGCCCGTCTCTTTGCAAACACGCCAGCCTCGACCATGATCTTAGGGAGGGAACGCTACGGTATAACCCTGGGAGTCCCCCTCGATTACCGCTACGACCTTGAGAACCTCATGATACCTCTGAGGGATAAGCTGATACCCCTCTCCGCGGTCGCGGAGATCGTCAGAACCGAGAGCCCCATAAGCATAAAATCCGAGAACGGTATGCTCACCAGCTACGTCTTCATAACCCCCTCTCCGGAGGTGGACATGGGAACGGTGATAGAAAGGGCGGAGAGTGTTCTCAGGGAGAAGCTCCACCTCCCGAAGGGATACTACTACGAGTGGAGCGGTCAGTTCGAATACTGGAAGAAGGCTCTCGAAAACCTCAAGGTTATAATACCGATCGTTCTGCTTCTGATCGTCCTGCTCGTTTACTTTACCTTTGGGCGTCTCTTCGAAACAGCTCTGGTTCTCCTGACGCTTCCGGTCGCCACCTTCGGAGGAGTAATGCTGATGTATCTGATGGGTTACAACATATCGATAGCTTCCATAGCGGGCTTCCTCGCCTTGCTCGGCATAGCGGCGGAGATGGGTATAGTTATGGTGGTTTACATCCAGAACGCACTCCTTCACAGAGCCACGGAGCTGGGGGGAAGGATCACCGACAGGAAGGAGGCTTTCGAGACAATTTACTCAGGAGCCGTGAGGAGGATAAGACCTATATTCATGACCTTCTCCGCCATACTCCTGGGTCTTTTACCCATAATGAAGGGCCACGGAACGGGAAGCGAGGTCATGTCCAGAATAGCGGCTCCGATGGTGGGGGGTATCCTCTCCACCTTCGTGATCGTTCTCCTCTTCGTCCCCGCCCTCTACGCCGTGTATATGGAGATTGCAACCAGAAGGAGGACATGAAACCCTCAACAGGAAGCTCAAACGACACCTTCCTTTACGAGCAACTCCGCTATCTGGACGGCGTTCGTCGCCGCACCCTTCCTTATGTTGTCCGCGACAACCCACATCGCCAGTCCGGGGGTGAAGACAAGATCCTTCCTTATCCTTCCCACGAACACCTCATCCCTTCCGGCCACGTCGATGGCGAGGGGGTAATCTCCCCTCTGGGGGTCGTCGACCACCACAACTCCGGGAGCTCTCGAGAGGATCTCCCGCGCCTTCTCAGGAGCTATCTCCCTGCGGGTTTCTATATGAAGAGCCTCCGAGTGGGCGTAGAAGACAGGCACCCTTACGGCTGTAGCGGACACCCTTATGCTCTCGTCGTGCATGATCTTCCTCGTTTCGTTGACCATCTTCATCTCCTCTCTTGTGTAGCGGTTATCCATAAACGTGTCTATGTGGGGGACTGCGTTAAAGGCGATCCTCTTGGCTATGTGCCGGGGCTCCGGAAAGGACTCACCCCTGCACCACGCCCTTGTCTGCTCCTCTAACTCCCTTATGGCTTTGGCTCCCGCCCCGGATACGGACTGGTAGGTGGCGACAACCACCCTGCTCACGCCCACAGCGTCGTATATGGGTTTGAGGGCGACAACCATCTGGATGGTGGAGCAGTTCGGGTTCGCCACTATACCCTTCCTTATCCGCTTCACGTCCTCGGGGTTTACCTCCGGAACCACAAGGGGCACCTCGGGATCGAGTCGCCACGCGGAGGAGTTGTCCACCACAACCGCCCCGTCCGAGGCAAACTTGGGGGCAAACTCCCTGCTGATCCCCCCGCCGGCGGAGAAGAGGGCTATATCTATACCCCTGAAGGAGGTCTGGGCGCTCAGAGCCTTCACCTCGTAATCGTTGCCCCTGAAGGTAAGTCTTGTTCCGGCGGAGCGCTCCGAGGCAAAGAGGAGAAGTTCATCGACGGGGAACCTCCGCTCCTCCAGAACACGCAGGAAGGTCCTGCCCACCTCGCCGGTCGCCCCTACAACCGCAACCCTGTAACCCATGGACAAGATTATAATATTAACCATGGGGAGGGTGCTGATCCTCTACGACTCCCGCACCGGACACACGGAGAAGATGGCCAGGCTCGTTGCCGAAGGTGCCCAAAGCGTTCCGGGAACGGAGGTAAGGATCAGGCGGGTGGAGAGCGCCACGAAGGAGGACGTTCTCTGGTGCGACGGCATCGCCGTCGGAACCCCCACCCACATGGGATCGATCTCCTGGAAGCTCAAACGCTTCTTCGACGACGTTCTTATAGATCTGTGGGGTGAGATAGACGGCAAGATCGGCTGCGCCTTCTCCTCCTCGGGAGGCTGGGGTGGAGGCAGCGAGATAGCCTGCATGTCCGTTTTAACGGTTCTCATGAACTTCGGTTTTCTCGTGTTCGGAGTAACCGACTACGTCGGTGATAAGTTCACCCTCCACTACGGAGCGGTTACGGCGGGGGAGCCCAGAAGGGGAGAGGAGGAGGAAGCCTGCAGGAGGCTGGGTAAGAGGCTTGCCCAGTGGGTAGCCCTCTACGTGGACGGCAGGAGGGAGGTAAGGGATCAGTTGAAGGAGGGATCCTCCGGATAAACGCTCCCCTACCGCCCTATGCCCGAGGTTATCTCCGTCAGGGGAAGGAGCACGCTCACCACTATGACACCCACGATCGCCCCTATCAGGAGGATGGACAGGGGTTCGATCATCCTGACCCACAGATCGACAGCCCGCAGAGCCTCCCTCCTGTATATCTCCGAGCTGAGTCTGAGCATCTTCTCCAGCTCACCGCTGCTCTCCCCCGTCTCCACCAGATTCACAAAGAGGGGTGGGAAGAAGCCCGCCCTTCTGAGAACGTAGGAGACGTCCCTTCCCCTCTCTATCTCCGGAGCGAACTCCTCGAGCCTGCTTCTGAGGTAGCTGTTGGACATACTGCCCACCGCTATGCGGAAGGCTGTGGTTACGGGAACAGCGGAGGAGAGGGTCATGTAGAGGGTGTAGGCAAAGCGGGAGAGATCGAAGAAGAAGCTTATCCTTCCTATCCCCGGCACCCTCAGGAGGAATCTGTGCAAGCGCTCCCTGCCGATGACCTTCTCCCTGAATATAAAGAGGAGCGCAAGGAGGGGGAGCAGATACACAAGGAGGCTCAGCAGATCGGAGAAGAGGATCACCACCTTAGTGATCAGGGGAAGCTCCCTGCCGAAGCCCTCGAGCACCGAGGCTATCTTCGGAACCACGAACCTGACCGCCACGAAGAGAGCGAAGAGGCTGAAGAGGATCACCACCGCCGGGTAGGTAACCGCGCTTATCACCCTGGACTTCATGTC